>JBEVEQ010000133.1:0-3547 GCA_040512715.1 Paenisporosarcina sp.
AATAATTTAAGAATTGGAGAATCGATTCTTCTAGGAAGAGAAACGTTATATCGTCAAGCCATTCCTAATTTATTCACAGATGCGTTCACTTTTGTAGCAGAAGTCATTGAATCTAAAATAAAACCGTCCGTTCCATATGGTGAAATTGCTCAAAATGTATTAGGGATATATCCAGAGTATGAAGAGCGAGGCAATATACGCAGAATTATTCTAGGGATAGGTTTTCAAGACGTGCTAATTTCTGGACTTATACCAAAATTAAATATAGAAATTCTTGGTTCAAGTAGTGATCATACAGTAATGGATGCGAAGCATGAGAACCTTCAAGTAGGTGATGAAGTGTCTTTTTCGGTTAATTATGGTGCGTTACTAACACTTATGTCATCTGAAAATATATTCAAAAAATACATTACAACTCCTGTCCTTCAAAATGTGGATAAATAAAAAAGAAAGCATTCGGTTCATTTCCGTTTGCTTTCTTTTTGATAGTTTTACAAATTAAACTTGTAATGAACGTCGGCGAATTTCTGATTCTAATAGTTTGATGAAATCTGAGCTTAACTTTAATTCTTTTGCTTTATAGTAGGACTCTACTAGTAATTCGGAAGAAAGATTACTCATGTAAAAAAGCACCTCCAATTGAAAGATTGTGTTTATATATTGAATTTCTAATTGATATTTTTGATGTACATTTAATCTATCAAATTATTTTCAGAAGAACAACCGTTCCGTTATCCACAGATATCAGTGGACAACTTGTGATTAAGATGTGTATAATTTCTCAAATCGCATATATAGTAGACCTAAAAATGTGTATAAAGTTATCCACAGGCGACAAAAATGCGAAATTTGTCGAAACATTTTCTCATAAATTTTAAAATAAAGGTATATTTTTTATCATTGCCTCTCAATTTTTCCTTTTGATTTCTAATGAAAATATTATATTTCGATTCATTAGATAGAATTCATTTTTTTAGTTACGATTTGAAGGGGAATGTTGAGCATTGTCGAATATAAGAAAATTACCATGATCATTTCTGCTAAAGTATAGGAGGTTTGCTAATGATATTTCAACAAAATGAATTAGTCGTACGAGAGTTGAAAAAAGAAGATAGTGTTTTATTAGCCAAGTGGCTTTCTGATCCCGTTGTCTTAGAATTTTACGAAGGACGGGACAATCCATTTGATTTGAATAAAGTAAAACATAAATTTTTCGATCAAAACTATGATGAAACGAGATGTATCATAGAATATGATGGTAAAGAAATTGGTTATCTTCAATTTTACGAATTAGATGATGAAGCCATTTCAGGATACGGACTGCACGCTTCTAATGAACGCGTTTACGGGATGGACCAATTTATTGGAGAAATAGATTTTTGGAATCGGGGTGTGGGTACAAAACTGGTATCCGCTACTATTCAATATTTAGTAGACCAAAAACAAGTAGACAAAATCGTCATGGATCCCCAAGTGGTGAATGAGCGGGCGATAGCATGCTATGAAAAATGTGGATTTAAAAAGGTAAAGATTTTACCGAAAAGCGAACTTCATGAGGGAGAGTTACGTGATTGCTGGTTAATTGAATATACAAAGCAAGTAAGTTAGAGAAGGTTCATATGGAAAAGTCTATATTTGATTCACTTGAAGCGAGCAAAAGATGGGATGCCAATGCAGAATTACTATCCTCTTTATACACAGAACAAGGTGACCTTCATCGAGTAGTTCTTTTAAATCCAGCGTTATTTGAGTTAATGGAATCGGTTAGTGGTAAAAAGATTTTAGATGCTGGATGTGGGGAAGGCTATTTAAGTCGACTTCTTGCAAACGATGGAGCAACTTCCGTGACATCAGTGGATTACTCTTCAAAAATGATTGAAATCGCTAAAAACAAAACCCCTTCACGGTTAGGAATTGAGTTTCATCATGGGAATTGTGAAGAATTATCTTTTTTACATGACAATCCATTCGATTTGATTGTTTCTAATATGGTATTTCATGATCTTGCAGATTATCAAAAAGCATTAAAGGAAATGTATCGCTTGTTAGTTGATGGTGGGGAATTCGTTTTTTCAATTCTTCATCCTTGCTTCGTCACTCCAAATTGTGGGTGGGTAAAGTCAGAAGCGGGTGAAAAGCTTCATTGGAAAGTTGATAACTATTTTTCCGAAGGCGTGTATGAACAACAATTTGGGGGAGAGCAAAAAGTATTATTTTTTCATCGAACCCTAACGAGTTATTTGAATGCCATTAAAAAAACTGGTTTTTCATTAGAGTCGATGATTGAACCAAAACCATCAGAAGAAATGTTACATCTATATCCATCTTTTGAAGAAGACCTTCGATGTGCAGATTTTATTGTCTTTAAGTTAAAGCGATGCTAATTCATATTGTTGAAAATTACAATAAATAAAGGACCTCCTTGGAGGTCCTTTCTCTATGTTGATTTCTTAATATCAATCTTTATTTTTCACACGCGATTAAGTCTTTATCACGATCACTTTTGGTATTGGCAAGATATAGTTTTTGGGAAACAAAGGGCTTGTATTTTGTTTTTCCTCCTTTATTTTTAACGTTAGCTGCTTTCGCAACTCCACCTGGATATACTTTGTTAAGCGCAGAGCAATTATCATAGGTTTTAACATCTTCCTGGGCACCGACTTTAGCAGGGGCAATACTCATCAAACTGATAACTAGTCCAAAAGATAAAAAGAAACTGAAGCTCTTTCTCATTTCTGAATCTCCTCCAAAGTTTATTAATTTCCAATATCATACAATATTTTTTTACCAAAAGATAGAGCGTAAAAGAAATATATAAAAGCGAGAGGTTTATATTTTTTCTATATGAATCATACTTAAATTAGCTAGAAATCAAAATAGAAAACAAATCAAGGGAGATCATATGGAGACAAATAGTGAGAAGGTGAAATCAAACGAAAAGAATCGCTCTAAATATTCTGCGAGAAATTTTTGGGGAGGCTTTTTATTTGGCCTAGGGGTCGTAGGTTTTATTGATGAAGTTGTCTTTCATCAGTTGCTACACTGGCATCATTTTTATGATAAATCCACGACGGATATTGGGCTTGTTTCAGATGGATTATTTCATGCGTTTAGTTGGTTTTCAACAATTGGATCTAGTTTCATGCTAGCAGACCTTCATAGGAGGCAGGCTTTTTGGATGAAGCGGTGGATAGGCGGCGCGTTATTAGGCGGAGGTTTGTTTCAGCTATATGATGGAACGATTCAACATAAGCTCATGCAGATTCATCAAATTCGGTACAATGTCGATATTACACCTTATGATGTGGTTTGGAACGTCATCGCATTTGCGATGATTGTTGCTGCCTATTTTCTATTGAAAGAAAATAACAAAAGGACAGTACATGAACATGCATTCAAGTAATCATTTACCCGAATGGATTTCGCTGTTACAGTTATTAGCCGTATTTATGATTTTTCTAGGTTTATATTTAATGGCAATAGTCATATCAAATAGACGCTATAAAAAGCCGTGGGCTATATGGAAAGCAGTGTCGTGGGGAATAGG
>JBEVEQ010000175.1:0-4125 GCA_040512715.1 Paenisporosarcina sp.
CAAGAGCATCATCACGAGGATGACGAAGTTCGTTTCATTGTCAGTGGTCACGGAATTTTTGTTATACAATCCGCAGATGGTGAATTCTTTGACGTGGAACTACAACCAGGCGACTTAATTTCTGTTCCGGAAAATGTACGCCATTACTTTACATTAATGGAAGACCGAAAAGTCGTAGCTGTTCGCATTTTTGTAACAACAGAAGGCTGGGTACCCATTTATGAAAAAGAAGAAGTTGTAAACTAATAATAAGAAGCTCTGTTAATCGATACTGTTGATTTTCGTTACAATAGACTTTCATGTTTCGAAGCTAGCGTAGCGACGAGGAGACTCGACGATCGCCCAAGGAAAGCGCAGCTGTTTTGCGGAATATCAACCATCATATTTAACATAGCTTAATAAGAAAAAGCCTGACCTCTTTTATTCTCGAGGTCAGGTTTTTTAACACCATTCTTCTTGCAAGGTTTCATTGGCATCGTCTATATCGAATTTTTTAAATCCTTGTTCTTTTGCCCAAGCTTTCATATGCGCATGCTCTGGATTTTTTTTGTTTTTCATGACGCGCAGGAATTCTTCATATCCCGGTGGCCCACCAACATCTTCAGGTGGACAATCACCTTCGCCAGCTAGAATAGTAGGTGCATCATACTCGAAATCCTTGATGATTTTCTCTAATTTCACTTGATGGGTCCATCCATCCCCAAAATCATATGCATAAGTAAATGATGTTACTTCTTCTACATATGTATCTAGGTGAATATCACGAGCTAATAAAACTTTTGTTCGGATAAAATTCTGGAACATTCTTTCTTCAAAGGAGCCCTTTTCGGGCGGAGATTGCATAAAATGTTTCGCCCGTTCAAAATTTTCCTGTACAGACTCCTCATCTCCTAATAATCGTATAATGTTCGTAGAATTTGCCTCTTCTAATTCAAACTGAAATAAGTGAGAATTCGTCCAGCCCATAGCAGTTTGAATAACCGAATGTAAGTCATAAAAATCTAAATCTGAAGGGAGAGCAATTTGTCGCCAAACAGTTGGCTGAACAGAATCTAGTGTCACCATAAATTGATAGCCTTTCATTTCTCATCACCTCAATGTGAATTTTTTAATCTGCTTATCTTTATCATATCCTTTTTAATTTTAATACGTTTTGCATTAAGTTGTTTGTGAAGGCTTGATCAAATGGGCTGTATCCTTGACTTGCGGCCCAATTTTTCAAGTGCTCATGCTCCTCGTCTTCAGGATTTTTCATAACTGCTAAGAAATTCGCATAGCCAATCGGACCACCAACATCTTCAGGTGGGCAGTTTCCTTTACCATCCATTATTTGAGGATAAACATATTCATAATCGTCAATCGTTCTTTCGAGGTGAACATGATGAATCCAATTGTCACCAAAGTCATAACGATAGGAAAAGCTAGGCATCCTCTCAACATACTTTGGTAGTTTCGTTTTTTGTGCCAATTTTATATCTGTCCGCACCAATTGTTGATAATCAGGGTTTGTGTTTAACTCCTTTAAATCAACATGCATGATGACTGAATGAATTTGTGAACGGTGTTCATCCATCATATCTTGATCTTCCGCAAGCTCTAATATCCTGCCATTAGGCATGGGAATATTGAACGCATATAAATGATAATTCGACCAACCCATCGCCATCTGAATGGTTTCATGCAATCGTTTAAAATTGGTTTCGGCAGGAATGACAAGTCGACGCCAAACTTCTTGTTCTACACCCTCAAGCTTTATCAAAAATTGATACGCCTTCATGGTATCATTCCTTTCTATATTTTTCTTGTTGAATTTCGATTACTTTACTTCTAAAAATTCAAGGGCAAAATCTAAAAATAGTAAATGTTGTTCTACATTTGGAGCATGTCCTGACTCCTTAAACTCTACAAACATCGCATTCGGAATTAGTCTTGCCGTCTCTCGTCCTACTTCGGGTGGATTCAATTCATCATGATCCCCACTAATAACAAGCGTTTTAGCCGTGACGCGGTACAAATCCTGCTTGAAGTTAAATCCTTCTAACGCTTCATTCGCTGCTGTTATCTGTTCAACAGTCAAAGGTGTTCCTTTTCGTGCAGCTTCTTTGCTCCACTGACCAACCGCCGACAAATCATGGAACATATAAGGCGAAACCTTTAGCACTTTCTGAGAAAAGGTTAAACCAGTTAATTCGTCTGCATATTTTTGGAATAAAGCCTCCATAGACGAAGTCGTTCCTTCAGACTTAGTAGCAACTAAAATAAGCTTCTTTACCCGTTCAGGAGAGGCAATAGCAACACCTTGTGCAATATAACTACCCATCGACACACCGATCATATACGTTTCATCTATGCCTAAATGATCAAGCAAATTCAATACATCCGCAATATGATCATTTAATGTATACGAAGAAGGCTTGTTCGAATCTCCATGCCCACGAGCATCTAACACAATCGTTCGAAAATATTTTTTTAACACTTGTACGTCTTGTTCGAACATATGTCGATTCCCTGTTAACCCGTGAAGAAGCACTAGCGGTTCACCCTCACCAAACTCTTCATACACTAAGGAAGTACCCTTTGATTGAAAGGTAGTCATTGCGTCACCTCTACATGAATTTTCTGTTATTTCAAACTATACCCAAAGATTCAAGACGTAACACCCATTTGTAGATAAAAATGTGAAAGAGCGCTTCATGAGCGCTCCGAGTGTTGCGAGGTGAGTCTACCTTATACTGACTGTAGATTTAGTAGTGAAGGAAACTTGCCCCAATGATAATCAAAAGGATGAAAAGAACAACCAATAGTGCAAAAGAATTGTCTCTTTTATGTTCGTAACCCATGCCAAACACCTCCTTTTCTTAAAGGATGATATAGCATATGCGAATTTTCTCAGTCGTTTTGGGGAGGACTCATCGGAAGATGGCGATAAGTTGGAGTGTGTTGAGAGGAAACAATTTCCTTTGAAATTCATCGAGAAATTGTGTATGATATGAAAACAAGCTGCATTGTGCGTATGAATATTAAGTTTAAACCTTTAAGCTGTAACAGGGAGTTTGAACTGGGAACAGGAATGACACGCCTCATTCTCTTAGGACAATGAGGACATGCAGAATCGTTTCCGAAAACACCCACTTTGAGAAGTGGTGGTTTTAAACTTTCTTACGAAATACGGCAAAGGCGGCTTTCTAATTTTATCTTTAAAAAACCGGTTTCCTAAGGGGAACCGGTTTTTTTCTATGTATAGGGGTGATGTATGGAGTACTTTCTCGATTTCGCGTGGAGTATTCAAGGATTGACGGGGTGCATTCAAGGATTCACCGGGCCTATTCTAGAATTCAGTCCACACAATCTAAAATTCACGATTTCCACAAAATTCGATGCGCTTGAAATGTTGCAACTGACACATTACTTTTTCATTCTAATAAAACCATAAATTAGTAAGAAGGCCGCAATCATCATAACGATTATTTGACCAGTAGATGTCCATTTCAACACTTCATTTGCTGCAAAAACCTCGATCCATAATGCAGGAATTTTACCTAAGCTGCTGGCCAAAGCAAAAGTCATAAAACTCATACTCCCAACAGATGCGTAAAACGTCACGAGCCCAGATGGTACGAACGGTAGCAACCGCAATCCAAGAACCAATAGAAACCCTTCGCGGTTAGATGCCTTTAACAACCGTTGAACACGAGGAGACTGCTTCGACTTTCGATCAACATACGTTCTGAATCCTTTGCGGTAAAGCCAAAAGGCGATTAAACTCCCAACAATTTCACCTGCGAGAGATACCCAAAAACCTCCCCAAAATCCAAATATGGTCACATTCAACAGCGTTAAAAAAGCACTTGGGACAACTCCAAGAATGCTGATGATGCAATTGATAAAAATGCTGAGAAAAACAGCCAAGGGAAGAGGCAAGGTTGCCAAGACAGATTCGACAAAATCCATAAAAATCTCCTTCAGAAAACTTAATGACCTTATCGTACCATGGCACTTCATCACATGGTCCAAAATTTCATGCAATACAAAAACCCCAACACGATAAACTATCATGTTGGGGTCTCAAGTATCTTGTTAAGCTATCATTGCACGGCAAGCTTCTGCGCATTTGCGACAAGCCTT
>JBEVEQ010000188.1:0-9020 GCA_040512715.1 Paenisporosarcina sp.
TGGTGTTTTTATTTACTTTAATATTTGATTTATTATAAGACTTTTTTGAGAGTGGGTATATACGACACTCCTACATAGAGAATACGTGTCCTTTCCTGCAGACTGACTACCTAGCCTCCTCGCAAGCTGCAACTTGCGACGAGGAGGCTCACGACCCGCCCGAGGAAAGCGTCCGCCTGCTACAGAATTCAACAGCCTAGTTTAACAGAGACTAAACTAAAAGTTAAAAAAGCTTATTATTTAGTCAAAAATACTGGCTCATTTTTTTCATTCACAGTATATGGAAGTGAGTACGCTGGTAGTACCGGATATTTATCTTCTAATAAAAAACGAATGTCATCTCCTGGTTTTACGTTAGGTTTGTCTTCTTTCAATATACGATTTAAATCGATTGAATAGTCAATGTAAACATTTCCGTCACCCGTTGCAACTAAAGGCAAATTGACATCTGAGTAAGGGCTAGGGACTGTTTGTTCCTCTTTATAACCCATAACTTCATAATTTAATGTATAGATGTTTTCAGCTATTTGACTGTCGATTGGACCATACCCATTAATGCCTATTTTCAATTTCAATTCACGAATTTTTTCAGCAGTTCGTAAATCGACCAGTTTTACTGTTGGATTTTCTTCTACATCCGTCAAAACATATTGAAAAATCCCTCCATTTTCATATGCATTAGGAGGTATCTTACTTAAATACAACGGCATAATACGTTCAAATTCCACTGGATACTTAATGTACTGATCGACATCTTGATCCCTCGTTTTAATCGGTAAAAGCCCACCAGAAGCTTCTTGGTATTGCTCAACTGCTTTCTGAACAGTAAGAAGTTGATCTTCATAAGCTTGTTGGTTTTCTGTCTTCGCCGAATCAGGGTACATACATCCGGTTAACAATATAAAGCTACTCACTATCATTCCTGCTAGAGATATTTTCTTCATTTAATCACCTCATGCTCGACCAGTTGGTCCGCTAAATACGATATATATCATGCTAATAAATCCAATAATTAATAATACATAGGCAACAAAAGCAAAAACAAATTTCACTATTTTATTACGTATTTTATATCTACTTAAGTAAATTAATCCCATAGATATCATCATGAATCCCATGGATGCAAAAGATATCCACATTTTATCTAAAGATGACATAACGTCGACCACCCTTCTATCTCTTTCAACGAATAAGTATAGCACGAAAAAACAAGAGGTGCTTGTAGGCGTCCTCTTGTTTTGTGACAATATTATAGGTATTCGTACAAATCTTCCATTTCATGTTTTTTCCCGCGATCCATTAATTCGTCAACGGCTGTTTTTGTATCTACTTGTTCGAATAACACTTTATATAGGGCGTTCGTTATAGGCATAGGGACTTGATGCTGTTGAGACAATTGGAATGCAGCTTTCGTCGTTCTCACGCCTTCTACAACCATTCCCATTTGTTCAAGAACTTCATCTAACTTCATGCCTTTTCCAAGTAGATTTCCAGCTCGCCAGTTTCTTGAATGGACGCTTGTACATGTGACAATTAAATCGCCAATACCAGTCAAACCTGAAAATGTTAGAGGATTTGCACCCATCTTCGTACCTAACCGAGCAATTTCAGCTAAACCTCGAGTGATTAAAGCAGCTTTTGCATTATCACCGTACCCTAATCCATCTGTAATTCCTGCAGCAAGAGCAATAATATTTTTCAATGCTCCGCCCATCTCTACTCCAATAACATCGGTATTGGTATACACGCGGAAATACCCGTGCATAAATAAATCTTGAACGATTTCGGCATATTTAATATTCTCACATGCTGCTGTAACAGTCGTTGGATGCTTTAGAACTAATTCTTCAGCATGACTTGGACCAGATAATACCACAATTTCTTGAATGAATTTTTCTGGTATTTCTTCCCTCATCATTTCAGAGATCCGTTTTAAGGAATCAGGTTCAATCCCTTTAGAAACATGAACAAAAAGGACAGGTTCTGCTAAATGTTGTAATAAATTTTGACATACTTCTCGAATTCCTTTAGTCGGAACAGCCATTACGATAATTTTCGCATGTTTAGCGGCTACTTGTAAGGAAGAAGTAGCATATATAGATTTAGGTAATTGAACTCCAGGTAAATATTTATGATTTGTATGTTGTTGATTAATTTCATTTGCTTGTTCTTCTCTATGAGACCACAAAAGACAATCATGATCTTTTTCTGCAAGAACGATACTTAGAGCAGTACCCCAGCTTCCTGCACCTAAAACGACTACTTTTTCGATCTCACTCACTCCTCAACTACTCGCTTAAGTACGAGCACGTGTGATTAAACGGATAGGTGTTCCTTCAAAGTCAAATGACTCACGAATTCTATTTTCTAAGAAACGTTCGTAAGAAAAGTGCATAATATCAGGTTCATTAACAAAAACTACGAAAGTTGGTGGCTTAATGGCCACTTGCGTCACGTAGTAAATACGTAGTCTACGTCCTTTGTCAGTTGGTGCAGGGTTACGAGCCACTGCATCTTCAATCACCTCATTTAACACACTTGAAGTAACACGCATTGCATGGTTTTCACTTACACGGTTAATGATTGGCAAGATAGCATGTACACGTTGCTTCGTTGTTGCTGAAACGAAAATAATCGGAGCATAGTCAAGGAAAAGGAAATGTGCACGAATCGATTTTGTCATCGTATTCATTGTTTTATCATCTTTTTCAATGGTATCCCATTTATTCACAACAATTATAATTGCTTTTCCTGCTTCATGAGCGTATCCAGCAATTTTTTTATCTTGCTCTTGAATACCTTCTTCGGCGTTTAATACGACTAGAACTACGTCAGAACGTTCAATTGCTCGCAATGCACGTAATACACTGTACTTTTCAGTCGTTTCGTAAACTTTACCTTTTTTCCGCATTCCAGCAGTGTCAATGATGACATATGGTTGATCCTCATATTCATATTGAGAATCGATTGCATCGCGTGTTGTTCCAGCAATTTCACTAACGATTACACGATCAGCACCAAGAAAACTGTTAACTAAAGAAGACTTCCCAACATTTGGGCGTCCAATTAAAGAAAATTTTATCACATTTTCAGGATATTCCTCTTCTTCCTCAGTAGGGAAATTCTTCGCTACTTCATCCAATAAATCTCCTAACCCAAGACCATGTGATCCGGAAATAGGGAAGGGCTCGCCAAAACCGAGAGAATAAAAATCATAAATCATTTCTCTCATGTCAGGATTATCGATTTTATTAATTGCTAAAACGACTGGTTTTTTTGTTTTGTATAAAATTTTTGCTACTTGTTCATCTGCTGCTGTGACACCTTCTCGACCATTGGTTAAGAAAATAATTACATCAGCCTCTTGAATAGCAATTTCTGCTTGCTGGCGAATTTGCTCTAAGAAAGGTTCGTCACCAATCTCGATTCCACCTGTATCGATTATATTAAATTCATGTGTCAGCCAATCTGCTGCGCTATAGAGACGATCACGTGTAACGCCAGGAATATCCTCGACGATTGATACACGTTCACCAACGATCCGATTAAAGATTGTTGACTTCCCGACATTCGGTCGACCGACTATTGCTACTACCGGTTTTGCCATATTCAATTCATCCTTCCAACTTCTTCTCTAACGTATTATACAACAAAAGAGATGAGGACGTTAGGGATTGTCCATCATCTCTTTATTTTTTTACGATTCGCAAGACTTGATGTGTCATATCCACGCTGTGTTAAATAGTGATACAACTCCCCTTTAATTAGTATGGGACAATTTTGTAGGTCTGAAACAGTCGATGCACACAAAGCAAACATCATCATTTTTATATCTTCCTTTATTTCTTCAATGGCTTGACTTGTAGCATCTTCACCTTGCTCAACAACTAATTTTAATATAAAACCTGCTAGTCCTACAGCTGAAGCACCTAATGACAAACACTTTACAATGTCTAAAGCATTTTGAATTCCGCCTGAAGCTATGATAGGTGTGTTTGTTGCTTCCATTTTGACTTCTACTACTGAAGCTGCAGTTGGTATTCCCCAATGATCGAAATAAGCAAGTTGACGATTCCTGCGCTCATTTTCAATTACAGCAAAATTCGTACCACCAAAACCCCCTACATCTATTGCCCCTACGTTAAGACTTTTAAGCTTATGTACCGTTTCTCTCGATAATCCAAAACCTGTTTCTTTAATAATCACAGGTACCGGCAACTCATTAATTATCTGTTCAATCCGTTCCAAGGCACCTCTAAAATCACGGTCCCCTTCTGGCATCGTTAATTCCTGAATAACATTTAAATGAATTTGCAAAGCATCTGCCTCAATCATTTGAACGGCTTCTTTTGCTTGTTCTGCAGTCGCTTCACTTCCTATATTTGCAAAAATTAATCCAGTAGGATTTTCTTTCCGCACCACCGAGTAAGTAGCTTTTTCTTCTTCATCTTTTAAAGCTGCCATTTGAGAACCAACAGCCATTGGAATATTCATGTCTTTTGCAATTCGGGCTAATTGACCATTAATTAATTTAGTACGATCACCGCCACCACCAGTCATTGCATTGATGAAAAAAGGCGAACTAAAATTCAGTCCGCCTACTTGTGTATGGAGTGATAAATCTTCCCACGAACGATCCGGCAAAGCTTGATGAATAAAGGTAATGTCATCTAAACCCGTTTTTCTAGATTGACCCGTGGAAAGAGCATGTCGAATATGATCTAATTTGCGTTCAGCTCTTGACATATAAACTCTCCATTATTTAAAATCTTTTAATCGATCACCAATTACATCGCTAATAGAAAAACCTTTGTTTTCTTCTGGCAATACATAATCATTTGATTGGTAATCGTCTTCTTTTTCAACTAAGTCCTTAATGCTTAAAGACAAGCGCTTATCTGTTTTATTAACATCAAGCACCTTCACCGATACTTCTTGACCCTCTTTAAGAACTTCATGTGGTGTTCCAATATGAGAATGAGAGATTTGTGAAATGTGAACTAAACCTTCAATTCCTGGGAACACTTCAACAAATGCGCCGTATGTAACTAGTCGTTTAACTTTCCCTACAAGAATTGAGCCTCGAGAAGCTTTTTCCTCAATTCCTTCCCATGGTCCAGGTAACGTATCTTTAATAGATAGGGAAATACGCTCGCTATCACGGTCAACGGACAACACTTTTACTTTTACTTCCTGACCTTCATTAACAACATCCGTCACATGTTCAACATGCTCATGTGATAATTGAGAAATATGAACTAAGCCATCTACACCGCCCAAATCTACAAAAGCACCGAAAGCAGCTATGCGCTGGACAGTTCCATTCAATTCATCTCCTGGATGGATGTGATCGAGAATATTTTGTTTCTGTGACTCTTTCTCTTGTTCAACTACTGCACGGTGAGAAAGAATTAATCGGTTTTTTTCTTTTTCCATCTCAACAATTTTAAATGTTAATATTTTACCTTTATAGTCTTCAAATGATTCCACAAAATGGTCTTCCACTAAAGATGCAGGCACGAAACCTCTTACCCCTAAATCAATAACTAATCCACCTTTAACAACATCCTTGACTTCAGCTTTAATAATGACGCCATCGTTAAATTTTTGTTCTAACGTGCCCCACGCCTCTTCTGCGTCAACTTTACGTTTTGAAAGAACATAGTTCTCTTCTTCAACTTTTGTAATGATTAAATTTAACTCGTCACCAATTGAAACGGCGTCGGAAGCTTTTTCAATGTGCAAGCTGGACAGTTCACTAATCGGAATGACACCATCAAATGGTGCACCTTCAATTGTGACAGTAACTGCCTTCTCCTCAACTTGGGCAACCGTTCCTTTAACAAGATCTCCCTCACGGAATTCCTGGTTTTCCAACAAGTTTGTTTCCTCAGACATAAAGCATCCTCCTTCACAACGTTTCATTAATCTATTTTATGCGAATTCTCTAATAAAAACAAAAATTTACACTTTTCTTTCACATGTTTTTTTATTGTGACGTTTTGTTTTCGTCTATAAGGTTTTGGATATTTTGCATAATGACACCTGTAACTTCTTCTGCAGATGCTCTTCTTTCACGAAAAGACGTCATGTCGATTGGAACACCATATATAACCTTCACTCTTTTAAATGGTTTATAAGGTCCAATAATTGCACAAGGTACAACTAAAGCTTCACCCTTTAATGCAAAAAAGCCTGCTCCAGAAAATCCTCTACCTAACTCTCCAGTTTTACTACGTGTTCCTTCAGGGAATAACCCCATTACTTCCCCATTTTTTAATAAACTTATTGCTTTTCTTAATGCTTCTCTATCACTCATTCCTCGTTTAACAGGAAAAGCGTGTAATTTTGGCAATAAACCTTTAAAAATTGGCATGTTAAAAAGTTCTTCTTTAGCCATGAAATTAACATCACGTGGTGCAGTTATTCCTACAACAGGTGGATCAAGTGCATCAATATGATTCGCACAAATTAGGACTCCTCCTGTTTTCGGGAAATGTTCAAGTCCTTTGACTTCAAATCGATAAATCGGATTAAGAACGTTCCAAACCAAAGATTTTGCAAACGTATAGAGATTCATTCAACTCATCCTTTCGTGTGCTAATTGGATTATTTGGTTAACCACATCATCTATTGTTAAATATGTGGTATCTAAATAAATCGCATCTGAGGCTTGTATTAAAGGAGAAGCTTCTCGCTCACTATCCATTTTGTCTCGATTTGAAATTTCTAATACTAACTGATCGAATTGGGAAGGTATTCCCCGTAATTCATTGTCTAATTGTCGACGTTTTGCACGTTCTTCAACTGACGCAGACATGAATACTTTAAGTTCTGCATGTGTTAACACATGAGTGCCAATATCACGTCCATCCATGACAATTCCACCAACTGAAGCCATTGCTAATTGTCTTTTTACCATCTCAATTCTTAAGCTTGAATGAGCTGCAACTATTGAAACCGAAGAAGTAACCTCATTAGAGCGAATCGCTTCTGAAACGTCCAAATCATCTAATACAACGAGTTGTCCATTCTCAGATGGTCTAAGTTCAATAGTTGTATCAAGCAATAAACGAGTCATTGCTTGCTCATCATTAATATCTATGTGATTTGTTAACGCTTTATACGTAATAGCACGATACATGGCACCTGTATCTATGTAAGTATAGCCAAGCTTTTCAGCCACTATTTTAGCAATGGTACTTTTACCAGCGCCAGCAGGTCCATCTATAGCAATTTGAATGTTTTTTTCCATCTCATCAACCCCTAATATTTATCCTATTTATTGTATCATAAGAACAAAAAAAAAAGCCCAAAGACTAGGGCTTTTACTTAGTTATTCTACACCTTTTTTTCGTTGAAGTAACTGGCGATCGAAACAAAATCTTACGATCAGTTGTTTGTCCACATCATCCGTATCTTCAAAACGGATAGAGGCCATTTTAATCAAATCTTTATCCCAAAACCGTACAACTAATGCATTCGTTTGAATATATTTTACGTCTCCATTCGAAAAAGGCAATGCAATTGTTAAAGTGATTGAATCACCTTCTTTAAACGACACGGGTTGATTAATTATTAATGCAGAACCACCTGCACTAATATCTTCAGCAACAAATTGTGAAAAATCTCCTTGAAATTCTACTGCCATATCAACCGGGGTATCTACTCGAACGAATTCTCTTCTTTGAATTTTGATAACCTGATCATCACCCGGGAAAGATAACATAATCATTGGGATTTGTCCTTGTACTCTACCAAGAACTTCTGTTTCAAAAGCGTATGCTGCTTTAGCATCTTCGACAAATGAGGCTCTCATTTGTGCCCCCTCTATTAAAAAAGAAGTCCTTTTTGTAAGAGTATTTGTTGGATAATCAATCAATACCATATTTTCTTTTTCTTCAACAACCTTACATCTGAATTTCTCCATCGTTTCTGTATATGTTGGTTCTAGCGTGAGAATAGTCCCTACTTTTGGTTTCATTTCATATCACCTTCGCCTCATAAAATCATAAATTTATTATGACATGAGACGAACGGGATTACTACTTTTATTTCCAGTTTCTCCTACTATAATGCTTCTGTTTTTAAAACCTCTTTGGTTTCAGTATCGACAAGAATTTGAAATGTTTGTGGGACTTCGTTGATTTCTTTTACCACTAAAAGATCATAACAGAGTCGTTGCTGCAATTCTTTGTTATCCGTGTAAGCAAATGATTCTCTTTCAACTTTTACATCTTTTGAAAAATAGTCTGACCAATTAATGGCATTAACTTTATGTGAAGGTAAGTTTTCTTTTTGAATATATTCCATTGCACTAACACCCAAGACTTCTCCATCATCTTTAGCTAACTTCATTTGAATAGCATCATCGTATACCCGAGCTTTATTTTCAGGATTAATTCGAATGAAAGTCACATGCCAAACCACACTATTTTCACGCGATTCATATAATTCAACATCATCAAAACCATAATTTTTAGCTGCTTTTATGGCTTTTTCTTTAATCGCTTCTGGAGAAATCCGTTCTTTACTGATTGGTCTTTCCACCAGCATTGAAAGCAAATGTCCGCCTTTTACTGTAAAGTCAGCATACCCCATACGTATTCCTTCTTGAAATTGCACATGATAGAAAGGATATGTTGCACCAGGTTTGCTTTTGCTTGTTACTAATTTCGCATCTTTAAACTGAGGGAAAAGCTTTTTAAATTGAACGATTGCTTGTTTCTCTGTGATTGGTTTTTCTTCAATATGTTTTAATTCTTTTTTCTTTTGAACATCGGCTTCACTTGCGGATAATGGGAAGTCACTTTCTGTATAGTTCTTGACGTTTTCAGCTAAACCTGTCCAGTTTCCTGACGGTTTTGCTGCTGTAATTTGTTTTTTCCATTCTTTATAAGGTTCTTTTTGAGCAAGCAAATCAGTTGTTGCATTTTCCCATTCGCTTGAAAATTCATCTAAATTTTTTGAGACATTCGCTACCACTTTTAACCACTTTTCTTCCGGGACTTTTTGCTCGC
>JBEVEQ010000192.1:0-6407 GCA_040512715.1 Paenisporosarcina sp.
CCTATGAAAATAGGTTTATGTGTTTTTGGTGCAATATTTGTTAAATTTTATATAATAGGTATTTTTACCTATATAATTTTGACCTTTTATACCATTTTTATCTTTCATTCCTTAGAGGAATTAACACATTTACATGTTTCTTTAATACTTGAACATCAATTGGTGTTTGACTGGCTTCATCCCCATCTAAATTACAACTCAATTTAGGGTTTGTTTTTATATGAGCTCTTTCAGTTTTAATCATCACTACATCTGGATCTTCTTCCAACTTCCCTAAGAGTACAGCTGTTCCCATTCTCATAAGCGCTGGTAATCCTGCACTCTTCAAAACAAACACGTGTAAAAGACCATCATCCATTTGTGCTTTTGGCGCTAACTTTTCAAACCCACCGACTGAGTTAGTAAGTGCAACAAGGACAAGAATGGCTTCACCTTCCCAAGTCCCGGAGTCATGTTTAACAAAGACCTTCGTTTCATCTTTAGATGTCAATGCTTTAAACCCTTCGATTAAATACGCAAGTGTACCAAGCTTTGTTTTTTGTTCAACAGAAACTAGAGAAACACTTTCTGCCACCTGTCCAATGGCTAAAATATTTATAAAATATTTGTCAGCAGCTTTTGCAATGTCCACATAATGTGGTTCTGCTGTTTTTAACGATTCAATCGCTTCATGAGGATCTAGCGAAATGCCCAATGCTCGTGCAAAATCATTAACCGTACCAAGAGGAATAAATGAAAACATCGGACGATGTGATTGTTCAGCAATACCATTTACAGCTTCATTAATCGTACCATCGCCACCCATTGCTGTCACTAAGTCATATGATTCTTCACATGCTTGTCGTGCAAATCTCGTAGCATCTCCTCCACCTTGCGTTTCTTTCACTTCAACTTCATAGCCCATCGATTCAAGAGTTTTAATCGTTTCTTCTTTAAACGTACTAGCTAATTCTTTACCAGCTGATGGATTCAAAATAAACATGGCCTTTTCCAATAAAATTGCCTCCTCTGATCTAAATGGAACTATGATAAACTAGTTTGTAATACACACTTCAAAAGTGAAAGTGAGGGTAAACATATTGGATTCTACATCTATTGAAGAAGTAATGAATGTTATGCGTGAGTTTTTTCCAAACTATGCCTCATTAGCAATATCAGATACCAAACAATTTATTTATTATCAACCGAGCAGTCAAATTGATTTACATATACAAACTGGTGACCTTATTAAAGAAGGATCTGCTACTCATAAAGCGTTAACTTTAGGCAAAAAAATAACAGAAATCATTGAACCAGACATATTTGGCGTTCCTTACTATGGCATGAGTATGCCAATTAGGGAAGATGGAAAAATCAAAGGAGCTGTAACAGCCATCTTACCTGAACCCCCATCATCTTTTTTAACCAACTATTTAACCATTAAAAAAGGCGAATGTTGGTACCCTGTAAAGCAAGAAGCAGTACTTTTTCTAGAAACACAATTTAGAAAAACCTTGGTAAAAACCAATTCAATTGAAGGTTACCATCGATTAAATTTAAGTGAACTTGAACTTTTTTTATCTCCCACCTTATTCGTAAGATGTCATAGATCATACATTGTAAATATCGACTATATTGAAGAGATTCAACCGGACTCTCACTCAACATTTTTATTAATGATGAAAAACGGAACGAGAATTCCTGTAAGTCAGCGATACGCAAGTTATTTCAGAAGGTCTTTAGGTTTCTGAATAAGTTATCAGAATATTATATAGATTTTATATGTATTGGAATAAAATACATACAGTGATTATTAAGCTTTTTATCTACTAAAATTACGCAAAAAAAGAGAAGGCTATGGTCTCGAATTGAGAATTAGCCTTCACTTTTCCCCTCTAATTAATTGTTCAAAGAAGTAGTAGTCGGCGTTTCTTGGTTCTCATTAGTTGTTAACTTATCTTTTTTTGATTTGTCTTGTACTTCTTCGTTGTAATATTGAACGCTGGTCATAGCACCTTCACCAACCATTGAGTTGTCATCCACATCATATGGATCAGAATGTCCTTTTTTAGTAGATTCTGTTTGGTTATGTTTTTGAGATTCTATAAAAGAATTTACTTTTGTTTTTGTATTATTAAAAGCTACCATTGCTTTTTCACGATTTTCTGGTTTGCTAAAGTACGCATAAGCGCCTGCTGCTAAACCTGCAAGTAATAAAGAGCGTTTATTCCCTTTTGCCATTTTAATCATTCCTCCAAATTTCTTGTTAAACATCTTAATGAATTCATACCCTCGTCTAGGACTTGTTACACTTCATAAATGTGTCAAAATGATTACATTTTAATATTTGACCATATCTATATGAGGAATTCCATCTTCTATGTACTCCTCTGAGATATCTTGAAAGCCAAAAGATCCGTAAAAATTACGTAAATGTGATTGTGCTTGTAATTGTATTTCTTGGTTTGGCCATTTTTTTTCAATGAATTGTAGGCACTCATTCATAAGCTCTTTGGCTAGTCCCTTCCCACGTTCTTCTTTCTTCACAATTACTCTTCCTATAGAGACGCGTTGATATTTAACCCCGCTTGGAAGAATTCTTGCATAAGCTAACGGTTTATTTTGTTCAATAAAACCTAGGTGATATGATTTGTCGTCATAACCATCAAGTTCAGGATAAGGACAATTTTGTTCCACAATAAAAACATTTACTCGTAATTGGAGATAAGAATAGAGTTCTTGAATCGATAGTTCGTTAAACGCTTGCTGTTTCCACATACTTTCGACCCCCTTTGACAGATATTATTTCACAAGTATAGTAAGGAAGCGAAATATTTGGTATGATAACGGAAAGAATTTTGAGGTGAATTGACTTGATACGAATAATGACTTATGAAGATATTGAAGCTGTTCAGCTAATTGCAAAATTAAGCTGGCAGGACACATATGAAGGAATCATTCCGACTGCAATTCAAGATTTATTTGTAGAAAAAGCATATTCACGTGCAATGTTAATGAAAAGAATCGAAAAAACTTCAATGTACGTAGCACTTCATAAAGAGGAAATAGTAGGTTTTGCGAATTTCACTAGAGTTGATGAAGATGGTGACACAGAATTAACTGCTATCTACATGCACCCAAGTTATCAAAAACTAGGTTATGGGAAGAAATTATTACAAACAGGTCTAGATCAAATTCAAGCAGCCAATCAACTTTTTGTATACGTTGAAAGTCTAAATGAAAAAGGTCGTTTATTTTATGAAGCAAGTGGCTTTACCTTATTAGAAGAATTCGATGAATACTTTGAAGGTCATCCATTAAGTACAGCAAAATATGTTTACTATATAAAAACACCTGTCAAAGTTTAATTTGACAGGTGTTTCAGACTGTAGACAAACTGGAATGAATAAAGATAAATAAAAACAGGCAAGGACCACCACTCCGCTTTCGGTGGGCTTGGCTTCAGCCTCTTCGTCACCTAAGGGGTCTTCAGCTCAAGCTATTCCCACAGGAGTCTTCGTGGCAGCCCTTGCCTTGCGTATAGTGCAAACAAAAGATGAAAAAAGTGCTAACCGGTTTTTACGCTTTTCATCCAACATTAGCTGACAAGTCCCAATGGCTGAGTGATGCGTTTGTTCAAAAATTATCAATACATCGATATTTATAAAATACTTTAGTCGACAAGCTAAAACACCTGTCAAAGTTTAATTTGACAGGTGTTTTCGTTTAATTTACAACGGTTGTTGCGGTGTTTCTGTTTGTGTTACTGCTTCTGTTCGGTAATACGGATCTTCTACATAATGTACAGGTGTTTTTCTTACAAAACACATGATCGCAGCAATGTAGAACAAAATTGGCGCTAATAATAGAATACCTGATAACAATCCAGCAAAGATAAATAAAATTCCCGCTGTTTTTGGACTCTTATTCTTCGAAACTTGTACGACTGCAATGATACTGAGGACGACACTTAGTAATAGTAAGCCTACAACTACCCAGCCAACTACCCCCATTACGTCCATCACAACAGCTATCATATCATTTACATATTCCATATCTTCCTGAGTCATATTAGGATCCGCCATAATTTCTTGTTCCATCATTTGTTGAAATTCTGCAGAATCCACTGCACTAGCACTGAAAACAGCGATTGCAACGATAATTAATAATAAGAAATTTAAAATAGTACCAATAATTCCTAATGCTACTTCACCTGTTCTACTCAAATCATTCACCTCTCCTTTTAATCTACTTTTTAATACGAAACAAATTGATTATAGGTTTCATATTTTCAACATTCCCTACATAAATTCTGAATAAACCTGTTTCATGAGGAAAATTGGTGGGTATATACTAAGTAACACCAAATTGAAAGGAGGAAATGATGAAATGGAAAAGAAATTAGTATTTAACCAAGCAGACTTTATGTACACAATGGTAGGTGCTTCTGTTTTAACTGGATTTTTATTTGTTTTCACGCAACTATGAGGAGTAATTATATGAAAAAGAAAGCATAAAAGGCAATCCACTACTGCAAAATAGAGGATTGCCTTTTAATTATGCCTTAATATCGTCGTATTCAGTTGACCCTTCAAAAGCAGAAACAACATATGAACATACGGCTTCCATTTTTAAATCCTTATCACGGGCGAATTGCACTGCTTGATCGAGCAATTTTTTCGCAACGCCTTGTCCTCGCAAAGTGGGAGAAACAAAAGTATGGTCCATCACCATTACATCACCTAATAATGTCCACGTAATTTCCCCTAAAGTTTGACCATCTTTTTCATATACATATGCATATGCGTCGTGACCTAATTCTTTAAATTGGAATTCCATTTCATCACTCCTTTTTTTCAGTCTAGCATAATTTATTCCTTAAATGTTAGTGGACGTAATTTCGCTTCGATCACTTTACGTTGTGGTTCTAAAAAAGGTGGCAATGCTAGTGTTTCCCCTAATGAATCCAGTGATTCATCTGTTGCAAACCCCGGTTCGTCAGTAGCTAATTCATAAAGGATTCCATTTGGTTCTCTGAAATAAATGGATTTAAAATAGTACCGATCTACTTTACCAGAAGTCATGAATCCTTTTGACCGTAAAAATTCATCCCATTGTTCGTATTCTTCTAACGTTTTTACTCTAAACGCCACATGATGAACACTACCTCGACCTGGTCTTTCCCTAGCTAAATCTGAACGTTCTTCGATATGAACTTCAGAAGCTGGACCTCCTTCTCCCACAGAGAAGACTGTAATGTCCGGCATACCAGCGATCGTTGATGGATACGAACCAATCATTTTAAAACCTAGAATTTCTGTTAAAACCAATTGTGTTTGATCAGCACGACGGACCGTAAGTGTCACGTGACCAAGACCAACTAACGCAAATTCTTCTGGTACTCCAGCTCCAGTCCAAGGAATTCCATAGGGCACACCTAATCCGTTATCTACTACAAGCATAAGCCGAGAGCCTTCGAAGTCTTCAAAATACATGGTTTTTCTATCAAATCTGTTAGTAATAGCTTCAAATGGAACTTGATGTTCCGTGAAACGTTGTTCCCAGTAATCCAATGCTTCCTCACTTTTCACACGGAAAGCCGTATTACTAATACTCGAAACACCAGGTTTTGTTTTTGCAGCGTTTTGAATATCAAAATAAGTCATATCCGTTCCGGGTGTCCCCACTGCATCTGCATAAAACAGATGATAGGAAGATGGATTATCTTGATTCACACTTTTCTTCACTAAACGCATCCCTAAAATTCGTGTAAAGAAATCAAAGTTCTTTTCCGCATTTGCTGTTAGGGCAGATACATGGTGGATACCAGCTAATTTCATTGCAAATACCTCCGATAATTTAATATCTCGAATTCAAGATAATATTTTCTTTTAGTTTATCATGAGTGTAGGTTGTTGACAATTTTTTCAACCTTAGAATGAGACAGGAAAAAATAGTTTATCGGTCAATCTAATGATTTATCGGAAAGACTCGCACATTTATTGCTCAAACAGGTCTCATCAACAAGTTCAACACGTTCACACTTCTTAATTAAAGGCTCTGTTAAACGATGTTATTGATAGGAAGGGAATCTGCGGTACTCCTTCGGAATAACGTACAGGAAAGAACCCTCAGCTCAACAGGAGAGAGGGAGGCTTGACAGTTCTTCCGTGGAAAGGGAGATAAGGCTATGTTAAATGTTGCTGTTGATATTCCGCAAAACAGCTGCGCTTTTCGTGGGAGAGCTTCGAGTCTCCGCCAGTTTGCTCCATATCGAAACTTAGTAAGCGGGGTTATATATTACTGTACGTTTTGTTGATTGTAGTGAAAGACGGCGACTCCAGCGGGATCAGCGGTCCAAGTGAGACCCCACAGCGAGCTAAAAGGAACGATTGCTAAACGACGCCACTTCGCGAGCGCAACGTCTT
>JBEVEQ010000194.1:0-4416 GCA_040512715.1 Paenisporosarcina sp.
AATAGCAGGCGAGTTTCTCTTTTTACGAAGATAAATTAATATCAGTAGTACTCAAAAAATAAATTTATTTCTACTTCCAGTGAAGATAATAAGGATCGTTTTATCTACTCGAAAGAGACGAATAACATAATAAAAGCAACAACACAAACCACTAACCAAGAGCTTTATTTACATCTTTCAGATGCCGGCCCAGAACTCTTTGAAAATCCAGATTTTCTTGAAGCGATGGAACAGAATTAAGATTAATTTTAAACTATAAAGTTAACGTAAGGTAATATAAACAATAAAAATAAGGAAGTTGCCACAATGGCAGCTTCCTTATTTTTTTCACGTTTTTCAAGCAGTCTCTTTTACCAGGTATTGATAACACTAAAATACTGTTGGATTAAATTAAATCTGTTTTAAGGTTCTTTTTAAAAATTCTTTAGTACGTTCTTGTGTTGGATTATTGAAAATTTGCTCTGGACTGCCTTCTTCACAAATAACACCTTTGTCCATAAATACGACACGGTCTGAAACTTCCTTTGCAAATTCCATTTCATGCGTGACTATTAACATAGTAAGACCTGTTTGAGCAAGTTCCTTCATTACTTTAAGAACTTCTCCTACCATCTCTGGATCAAGTGCTGATGTGGGTTCATCAAACAACATCACATCCGGTTCCATAGAAAGGGCTCTAGCAATAGCTACACGTTGTTTTTGACCACCTGATAATTGTCTAGATTTAGCATTAATATATTGATCCATACCAACGACTTTTAAATATTGCATCGCTATTTTCTCAGCTTCTTCTCTAGAACGTTTTAACACTTTTACTTGTCCTACAACACAATTGTTTAAGACATTGTGATTATTAAATAAGTTGAATTGTTGGAATACCATTCCTAATTTTTTACGGTAGGCTTGGATATCATACTTTTCTTCTAAAATATTTTCACCATGATAAATAATTTGGCCACCACTTGGTTTTTCTAAAAGATTTAGACAACGAAGAAGAGTAGATTTACCAGATCCAGAGGAACCGATGATGCAGACAACTTCTCCTTTATGTACTGAAAAGTCAATGTCTTTTAGTACCTCATGGTTTCCAAAGGATTTGCTCAAATGTTGAATATCAATTACTTTTTCCATATATTCTCCTCCTTTGTTACCTATTAATTTCCGTCGATATTATTTGTTCAACTCGGATTTCCATGTGTCTCTTTTTGCACTAGATGTCCAATCATACTGTAATTTTCAGGACCATCTAATTTTCTTTCAATAAAACGTAAAATTCTAGTTACAGCAAAAGTCATAATGAAATATAAAATACATGCAACAAAAAATGACTCGAAATATCTGAAATTGTTACCAGCAACTGATTTTGTTTGGAAGAATAATTCCGTTACACCAATTACGTTAAGTACGGCGGTATCTTTAATATTAATGACAAATTGATTACCCGTAGCTGGTAAAATATTTCGAACGACTTGCGGTAATACAATATGGATCATCGTTTGAAAATGATTCATCCCAATTGCATGTGCTGATTCAAATTGTCCTTTGTCAACGGAAACGATGCCACCTCGAACAATTTCTGCCATGTAAGCCCCTGTATTGATTGACACGATAAAGATTGCTGCGACTAAAACGTCCATATTGATTCCAAATGCTAGTGCAGAACCATAAAAAATAACCATGGCTTGTACGATCATTGGAGTTCCACGGAAAAATTCTATATACACAGATAGAACTGCATTGATAACCTTATAAATCCACCTTTTCACTCCACGTTCAGGCAAGGGAATCGTATGCATGACCCCTATCAATAAACCGATTATTGCACCCAGAATGGTTCCAATAATGGAGATTAATAATGTCATGCCCGCTCCCCGAATAAACATTGGCCAATTGTTTGCAATAATTGTTGCGATCCATTCATAACTCATTTTTATCCTCCTTTACAAACATGATACCGACCGCAAATAGATGCAGCCGGTATCACATAATCATTATTCTGCAGCTGGTTGATTCTTAATAGATTTATCCATAATTTTTTGACGTTCTTCCTCTGTGATAGTAGCCAAAGTCTTATTTATTTTTTCTGTAAGTTTACTATCTTTTGCAATTCCGACTGCGATTGCTGTATCATCTTCTGATGTAACAAATCCATCCGTAAATTCTACCATTGCAAAGTTTTCATTAGCCTCAGAAGCACTAACTGCTTCTGGACGTTCTGACACATATCCATCAATCATTCCTGATTCCAGAGCAACTCTCATTGCTGGAAAGTTTTCCATAGCGGTTTTCTTTACGACACCTTCAATTTGATCAATTACTGAATAGTGGAATGTATTTAATTGAGCGGTTATTTTTGATCCATTAAAATCTTGGATTGAAGAAACTCCTTCATAGTCTCCGCCTTTTTTTACAACCATTACTAAATCAGATGTGTAGTAATTGTCTGAGAAATCAATTGTCTTTTTACGTTCAGCTGTAGGTGACATACCCGCAATTATTGCATCGATTTTCCCTGACGTTAATGCTGGGACAAGACCATCCCATTCAGTTTTCACAATCACTAATTCTTTCCCTAAATCGTCAGCAATTCTTTTTGCGATTTCCACATCATATCCACCTGCAAATTCTGCATTGCCATCTATCTTTATACCACCGTTTGAATCATTCATTTGAGTCCAGTTGAATGGTGCATATCCTGCTTCTAGACCTACTTTAAACGTTCCGTCTTCGCCTGATCCTGTATTTTTTGAACTACTTGATCCACATCCTGTTAATAATAAAATGGTTGAAAGGAACATGGTAATAATAATGGATAATTTTTTTTTCATGACTCGTTCTCTCCTTTTAAATCAAAATACTTTTGTGACTTTACAAACAAAAAAGGCAAAACTGCACAAAAAAAGACCTGAGATGAACTCAGGTCGCATATGTATAGTTTGCCCTAAAATCCTCTTCTTTCCCCAAATGAGATAGCACACTCAATAAACCGGGACGTTTATTGAGACAGTCCTGCAGTTCTTTACTACAGACCCAGCAAGTAATATAGAGAAATATTACACACTTCGGCGACATTTCCTTCTCCTTAGAATCAAAGCTTCTCAAACTCCTCTAAGGACTGTTAAATATCGCGCCTCTACCTCACCATAAAAGTGAGGTTATATTCAATTATGTTCATTATTCTACAATAACACATTCTATCTGTCAACCAATCTACGAAGCAGGCATTTAAATTGTTTTCATTCGATTAATCAGCATTTATATGAACTTGTAAAAGTCGTTAATTTAATAACTGTACATGTCCTATAGGATTTTCAACTTCAGAGACCCTGCTGCTAACAATTTGATTGATTGTCTGTATGAAATAGGAAGGCAAAAAAAGCATCAGATTCTCACTCCTTGCTATCGTATATTTTGGCTTTCATAGCAAGAGATGAATCAAAGGATTTCTGCACCCATTGAATTTTTGAAATGTTTTAAAGTATATACGTGTCCATCTTGATTAAAACTTGCCGTAGCTTTTTCGTGAATCACTATATTAAATCCTTTATTATAAGCATCAACTGCGGTATGGAAAATACAAATATCCGTACATACTCCAACCAAATGAACTTCAGTAACTCCACGCTCTTTTAATTTTATTTCCAAATCTGTTCCTGCAAATGCACTGTATCTTGTTTTATCCAACCAATATATATTAGATTCATCTTTATTTTTTGCATACCATTTCCCTAATTTTCCATATAAATCTCTTCCCTTGGTGCCAATAAGATTATGCGGTGGGAAAAGTTTATTTTCGGGATGATATATATCATTTTCATGGTGTCCATCAATTGCAAATACGATATATTCTCTTCTTTGATGGAAAAGGTCGGTTAATTCAACTATTTTATCTTCGATTTTTTGACCTGGTAATCCACAAGTTAATTTTCCATCAGCTGCCACAAAGTCATATGTGTAATCAATGTTTATTAACGCTCTTGTCATTTTATTTCCCCCATTTTTAATATCTTGTATTGTATTTGGTGATTCCACTATTGAATAACCTTTTAAGATTTTTCATAACTACCTGTCCTGTGAGTTATATCCTTTATTCGTTAGCAATGCATTCAATTCCTTCATTAGGTTAATAAGAAAAAGTCTCCACTCCAATTTGTTTCGGTCTAAGAAAAAATTTTCTTCATACATACAATCCCATTAATTTTTATCTAAATTCTTTCATCTTCTCTGGTTATCGCACATCCATAACAAGAAGATGCTATTACAAAGCTGGCACCTTTAGGTTCTCCCTCGCTTTGTCCGATATTATTTACTGGATATTTTTACAAATATAAATAATGAGTAAAAGCGTTTATGGAGACTCTTCGGAGGTAATATATATTACTATACAAAAATAATAAATTTGCTTTATCTGTTATT
>JBEVEQ010000196.1:0-8686 GCA_040512715.1 Paenisporosarcina sp.
TAAGAAAGCGGATTAGACATAGAATTTTTACAAAATAGAGAATACGTGTCCTTTCCTGCTGTTTGACTGCTGAGCCTCCTCGCAAGTGAAGCTGCGTGATCTCGGCGATCAGTTTTTCTTCGGGAGTGACACGTATTCTCTTTACTAGAGTATAGATATATTTACGTGAGATGAAAATTCACATGATTAATATGATTTTTAATATTTGGTTCTGTTTAACTTTATTATTCTTCAAAAGAGTAAGCATATTCGAAATTCTCTCGAATATGCTTATTTTTTAAGTTAGAAAAAAGTTATATAAAAATCGCACCTGTTTATTAAAAACAATCTATAACTCTCATTTAAAACCGTCTAAAACATCAACTTCTGGAAATGGAGGTGTAGGAGTAAATGTTTCAATTGCTACAGAAATAAGATATATTGTCAATAAAATCATAGCAATTACACTGCCAATTCTAATCAACTTAACTTGTATATCTGATAACTCAGGAATTTCTTTATATCTCCATCGTTCCAAAAAGAAAAAACTTTCCTCTGGTTCATAAAGACTCCAAATGCAAAATCCATATATCGGAATTAGAAACACAATACTAAGGAATAACAAATTTCCCATCCCCATTTAACTTTTTATACCTATACGTTTTATCTTAATTTAAGATTCACTTATACTGCGGTGTTCTTTTTCAATCATTATAGATTATCGTTTATTACATTTTCCTGAATAACAAAAGTCGAATATCAACAGTTTTATTAAACAGAGCATATTTTTAAAAAATCAATACCTATAAAATACAGAATAAAAAAATCCCTCCTCGATATGTTCGAGAGAGGGATTTTCTATGAACAGTGAACTATTCGTTAGGAGATGTATCCGTCTGATCCGATTGGCCATGTGGATTGTTGTTATCATCGTTAGACGAATCGGTTGGTCCTCCTGCTTCATGTGCCTCATCCCTGGATTTCTCCTCCATTGTCCCAATTGAAGAACCTTGGTTATTTGTGCACCCAGTGAGCATAATAAAAGAAAGAACGACCAATAATACAAGCTTCATATACAATTTTCTCCTCTCAAGTAAACGATAGTAATGTTCACTGGTAGGTTGCACTTTCAAAGAAAAAGTATGTATGTACAATCATCTTCCCGGACGTCTATTTTTTTCGGATTTAAACCAAGCTCTTATCCCTTTTCCAGCAAAAGGTTCGTCTGCAAATCTGGGGAGAATGTGAAAATGGGCGTGTAAAATCGATTGATTTGAAGCTTCGCCAACATTCCAACCGAGTGTGTATCCATCTGGAACATAGTGCTCGTCTGCATATTCTTTCACTTTCTGCATCAAATCATACGTTGCAGTCCATTCTTCTGGAGTTAAATCGAACACCGTTTGGCGATGAACTTTAGGAACAATAAGTCCACTGCCTTCAAGAATGTTTTGATGTTTCGGATGTTGTAAATAATAACAAAAGTCATTTTCAAAAATGATTTGCTGTTCGGGATCATTTTGTGGTTCACAAAATGGGCAATGCTGAGTTGTTATCATTTTTTCACCTCTTTGTTCTCTATTTTAAGGCTCATTTAACTTTTATTGTTGAATTTTATTAATAAAAGAGGCAATCTGCTCCCTTTCCGCGGACGCACTGGCAAGCCTCCTCGCAAAAGCTACGGGGTCTTGCCTGCACGTTGTTCCGCAGGAAAGATTAAGGTCAATGTGTTTGACCTTAATCTTTGCGACGAAGCTAGCGAAGCGATGCAACGCACTTTCATGTTTCGAAGCTAGCGTAGCGATGCAGAAACAGGAGCAGTGATTTTGTCGCAGATTCTTCCCAATCAACAACTTTGTTTAACAGAGCTGATTTTAATAAAATCAAAGGAAAAAACGCAAACTATGTAGAAGTTGTTTGATTAAAGGAGGAATGCAACATGGACAAACTAACGCCAGTCGAAAAGGCGGATCGAAATTCGGATCGCTTTCTAACAGCTTTTCATCGGATTGAACAAGCAATGAAAGATATTATTGGTGCGACAGACCATCTTTCATTCTTTAAATTAATCGAAATGTCGAAACGTAAAAATGCAACCGTTCGCCGTTTTGAAGGCGATTTACGAGAATTTTCCACTTTGCGCAACGCAATTGTTCATCAACGTACGTCTACGGAGTATGCAATTGCTGAGCCACATGATGAAATTGTAGAATCGATTGAAGCAATTGAACAGGAACTGACAAAACCAATCACTGTGGGTGAAATGTTCGCTAGAAAAGTTAGCACCCTCCAAGCTACAGATACATTGAAACAAGCTCTATTGGTGATACGAGATAAACAATATACCCAAATCCCAATATATAAAGAAAATAAGTTTGTGGGTTTATTAACAGCGGTGGGAATTATGTTTTGGGTAGCAAATCGCGTGGAAACTGGAGATATTTCCTGGGAAATGGACTTGGATTCCATTCTTCAACACGAAAAGAAGAAAGAGAACCATCTTTTTGTACCTCGAAATTTATCCGTTTTTGAAGCAGAGGAAATGTTTAAGGAAGCAATCGCTAAGGGACGCAGACTAGAAGCTCTACTTATTACAGACGAAAATGGTCTAGTCGGAATTGTGACACCTTTAGATTTAATGAAAATTGAAACCTGAACGCCGAATTCTGTAAAAAGAAAACCCTTCTAAAGAGAAGGGTGCGTTTACTCTATTTCGCTCATGATTGCTTGTGTATTGCCTTCTGTGTCGTTGAAAAACGACATCCAAATTTCTATGTCACCCATTTTACCAACCATATGTGGTTCATCAATGAATTGTGCACCTAATTCCTTCATGTGCTTCACTTTTTCATGGAGATCTTCCACTTTGAAGTACATAACCGAACTAGGGTGATTGAATTCTTCTTTTTCTGGCAAACTCAATAGTAATCGCGTTTCTCCACATTGAAAAAAGGCTAATCCATTTGATTCAAATAGAAGTGGTAAACCTACAATATCTCGATAAAAAGAAACAGCTCTCCCCACATCTTTAACATTCACTGCAATTTGACCTATGTATGATATTTTTGATTTTCCCATGTTAATCCCCACACCCTTTCCGTATACTTTTTCGACATTAATTGTGAATCTCCTTCTATGGTATCCTTAAAAAAAGGAGAGAAATTATATGTTGCATCATGTAGAAATCAATGTGTCCAGTCTTGAAAAATCACGAAGCTTTTATCAATTTCTGTTGCCTCAATTAGGTTTTGAATTGTATCAAGAATGGCCAAAAGGCTTTAGTTATAAAAGAGATCAGACGTATCTAGTCTTTGTTCAAACAGAAATGAAATATCTTGACCATTCATACCATAGAGGACATATCGGTTTAAACCACATAGCGTTCCATGCGGAATCTCAAGATCAAGTGGATCAACTCACTCAGGCATTAATAGAACGAGAAGTGCGTATTTTGTATAAGGACCGCCATCCATATGCAGGTGGAGAACAAACGTATGCGGTCTTTTTTGAAGACCCTGACCGATTGAAGCTCGAGATTGTTGCACCTAATTAAAGGGTATGGGGTAAAAGGAGTGATTCCACCATGTCGTTTGATTATGTTCCTCCTCAGAAGAGGGACGGATTCTCTTTGTAAAAAATGAACAGAGCAAACAGTAAAGATGAAAACTTGGAGGAATCTCAATGAACATAACACTTTTTGGTGCGACGGGAAGGGTAGGAAATGAAATTCTAAACCTGGCACTTCGAGATGGACATCACATAACTGCCCTGGTTCGTACACCATCAAAATTACAGAACCATAACAATTTAACGATACTCGCTGGTGACATTCGAGATAAAGATCGTGTGAATCAAGCTATTGAAAACGCAGATGCCGTCATTAGCGCCATCGGGACGGATGGAACAACAACGTTAACGGATGCCATTCCTTTAATAATCGATGCGATGAAAACAGGAAATGTCGAGAGAATTATTACGATTGGCACAGCTGGCATTTTGCAAAGCCACTCAAATTCTACGGTGTACAGATACCAATCGAATGAATCAAAACGCCTTTTAACATTTGCTGCAAACGAGCATGCCAAAGTATATGAACAGTTGAAGGATACCGATTTAGAATGGACAATTGTTTGTCCAACCTATTTACCTGATGGAGAAGCTACTGGTCAGTGGCGAACAAAAGTAAACTTTTTACCTGAAGATGGCGTTGAGATATCTGTAGGGGATACAGCATTATGTGCCTACAATGAACTGTTAGATCCACAGTTTATTGGCACGAGAGTGGGTCTAGCTTATTAAAAGGAGTTTTTATCATCTGGAAGTTAATAAAATATGTCTCTATTTTAATAGGTTTTATGGTATTTATTTATGTGAATAATAACTGGTTAACAACGACGAATCACACGGTAAGTTCTTCAGAAATTCCTTCATCTTTTGATGGGTACCGAATTGTACAAGTGTCCGACTTGCATGATGCTACTTTTGGAGAAAACCAACAGAGATTAGTGGGGAAAATAAAGCAAACTAAACCGGATTTAATCGTCATAACTGGTGATTTAATCGATAGCCATCGCTATGATTTACCAAATAGCTTAGACCTCGTTAAGCAGTTAGTGAATATAGCTGACGTATACTATGTGACCGGGAATCATGAAGTCGCAACTAATGATGTTGATACCATTAAACGTGAACTAAAAGCACTTGGTGTCCATGTATTATCGAATGAAACCCTTTCTCTCAATCAAGGTAATGCAACCATTGCTTTAACCGGTATTGAAGATCCATTAATAGGACAGATTGCATCAGAAATGTTAGCACAAGCTGATATTCCAAGTGAGGTATTTACCTTATTACTTGCACATCGGCCTGAAGACTTTCAATCTTATGTAGAGTCAGGAATCGATATAACATTTTCAGGTCATGCTCATGGTGGTCAGTTTCGCATTCCGTTTGTAGGTGGTTTAATCGCTCCTGGACAAGGAGTTTTCCCGGCGTACACAGCTGGTCTGCATGAACAAGAACAATCAAAACTGGTTATCAGTCGAGGGCTAGGAAATAGTATTATTCCCGTGAGATTATTTAATTTACCAGAAATAGTAGTCGTTACTTTGAAAAGCATCTAACTGTTTTTGAAAGATTTAAAACTAAAATTCTTTTAGGAAAGAAGGAGAGATGAACATGTCAACTGAAATTGCGTTACTCCCATACCAACCAGATCACCAACAAGCATTTACCTTTTACCCCTTAACACCGGAGCAATTAGAGTTTACAGCTCATCCACTGGAATTACTGAAAGATGATTCACACTCAAGAACTGCAGTAACCATTTTAGCTGGAAATCAAATCGCAGGATTTTTTGTATTAGATGTTAGCGATGACCGCTATCACTATACGGAAAATCCCAATTCTGTACTCTTGAGAGGTTATTCGATTCATCCTGATTATCAAGGGCAAGGATTTGCAAAGGAATCCATGTTAGCGTTACCTAAGTTTATACGCGAGCATTTCCCTCAATTTGATGAAGTGGTCTTAGGGGTCAACGACCGAAATGAAGCAGCACGAGCGGTATATTTAAAAGCAGGATTTGTTGATGAAGGCCGTCGATATAATGGATTAAAGGGCGAGCAGTGGGCTTTACATCTGTATGTAGATGCCGAATAACTAACTAGATATTAAAAAGAAATATAAAAAGAGGTGAAAACTCTGAAGAAAATAGTCGTTCTTGCAATAACTTTGGTATTAATAAGCGGTTGTGGTAATTTAGACTTTTCGAGTGATGCGGATGCTGAAAAATCGGTAGAAGAGGTCGCAAAAAACCTACAAATCCCTTGGTCAATCAATAAACATGGAGACGATTTTTATATTTCAGAGCGAGTTGGAACCGTGGCGTGGATACCAGCTAAAGGAGAAGTGACACATCAACAAGTAAAACTATCCTCACCTCTCGCTAAAGTGTCGGAAGCGGGGCTGTTAGGCTTCGTATTGAAACCCACATTCGAAGAAACGAAGGAAGCATTTGCTTATTACACGTACGATGTCAACGGACAGCCGTTCAATCGTGTCGTTACCTTAAAACTAGACGGAAACAGTTGGACGGAGACGACGATACATCTAGATGGTATTCCTACAGGCAATGTTCACCATGGAGGAAGATTAGAAATAGGACCCGATCAACTTTTGTATGTCACAATCGGTGACGCTTCAAATCCTCAGCTCGCACAAGACCCGACTTCAAGAAACGGTAAAATCATGCGGTTAAATGCTGACGGTACTTGGTCTATTGTCAGCCTTGGCCATCGCAACCCACAAGGAATTGCTTGGAATGAAGACGGATCCATGTATGCTTCCGAACATGGACAATCTGCAAACGATGAGATTAATAAAATCGTAGAAGGCAAAAATTATGGCTGGCCACTTATTCAAGGAAATGAACAAAGAGAAGGGCTCGAATCTCCATTATTACATTCTGGTTCAAATATGACATGGGCTCCTTCTGGTATGACATTTCATAAAGGTAAGTTGTACGTGGCTGCACTACGTGGAGAAGGAGTCTTAGTTGTGAATGTGGATACGGCTGAGATTGAGGAGACAATTACAGGATATGGTCGAATTCGGGATGTGTTTTCAAATGGCGAGCATCTCTATTTTATATCTAATAATACAGACGGTCGTGGATCACCTGGTGCAGATGACGACATTCTCTATCGCTATATAAATGAATAACTGCACATTCGTATGTTTAATTGGCTCTAGTGAAAGCAATACTTTCAAAAAGGAGCTGATTTCGAATGAGTAAAGAACAAGCATTGAACATTTTAAACGAAAGTCGCATCGGCATAATGGCGACAGTGAAAAACAATAAGCCTCACTCAAGGTACATGACATTTTCCAATGAAAACTTCACTCTATATACACCAACGAATAAAAACACACACAAAGTAGAAGACGTTGAAGCGAACCCTTACACGCATATTTTAATTGGTTATGAAGGCGAAGGTTTTGGCGATGCTTTCCTAGAGATCGAAGGCAAAGTTAGCGAAAGTACTGAGGAAAGCCTTAAAGAAAAAATCTGGAAGGATCACATGAAAAACTGGTTTGACGGGCCAGAAGATCCCGATTTAATGATACTAGTCGTGAAGCCCGAAAATATCAGATTGATGAACAAAAGTGGTCAACCACCGGAAACAATTGATTTTTAAATATAGAAAAGGGACTACCCGGATAGTCAGTGAAAACTGCCTGACTGGCAGTCTCTTTTTTTAAAAATTCTTCTAGTGTCATTCAGGATTCCGCGGGCGAGCGCCAAGCCTCCTCGATCGCTATGCTCCTTGTGGGGTCTTGTCTGTCTCGCTTTCCCGCAGGAGGTGCGCGAATTTACAGTCTAACTAGGTGAGATATTACTGGTCGAGCTCTTTGTAATACCTTAACGCTTCATCTAGAAATTCTTTATTCATTCCCGTCCTTGAATGAATCCGCTGAATCCATTCCTCAAGAGATAAATCTGTATCTTCTTTGATCAATTTTTCTGAAGTACTTAAAAAACTTGTCCAATTATCGAATTCCCAGTGAGCAATTTCTCCATTTATTGGTAGTCGAATTTCAACGAGGGGACTTTTGCGAAACACTTGCTGCACACGTTCGGAAATATCCCATAGGAAGACATCCTCCAAAGGAGTCGTATCAAAGATAGAAGTAGTAACCTTCCCATTTGGGCGTTGATATAACAATTTAGTTTTACATCCAACGGTTTCTTGTTGTATTTTAGCAGCCGGGAAATATCCATCCAACCACTCTTTCGGATTATTGGGGTTTTCATTTAACCATATTGGCTGTATCCATTGATCCCCTAAGTCGCATAAATACTTTCTCCCATGTTGGTCAAACGCAATAACAGCGACATGTGCTCGCTCAGCATTTAAGTCATCCACGATCCCATATGCCTCAATTCCACTTTCACGAAATTCTTCAATTAACCATAATGATAAATCCACACAATTACCGGCTACTCCATATTCAGCAAAATGGTCTTTTATTAATGAAACGCTTCGCTGTCCTCCACCATCTTCCTGCTTTGACCACCACAATTTCATCAACGTATCCATCGGTTTATCATCGAATTTCTGCCAGACATTTAATATTTCTTGAGATGCTCGCATGCCATCACAACCTTTCAAAAGTTTGATAGGAATATTATACCTATAAATGAGACTCATGTTTTTTAAATTGAGAGGAGGTTAAACGAAAAATATATCGAATACCATATTTAAAGATAAAGTATGTCATGTATAAAAGGATTGAGGTCGTGCGCGAAATTGAATGGGTGGAAAAGACGACTTGGTTCAATATTAAAGAAACAGTTGGAAATGTCGTTCATGATTTGCAATTGCTAAGAAGTGTACGGTGAAGGTTCTTTTTATTTGCAGTAAAAACCAATGGCGTAGCCCAACAGCTGAAAAAATCTTCCATGAAGTCAACGGACTCCACGTACGCTCAGCTGGAACAGAAAAAGGGCCACGCATCAAAGTCACGAGTGGTCATATTGGGTGGGCCGATGCGATTTTTGTCATGGAGCAAAAGCATATGAGACGTCTAAAAACTCAATTTGGACAGGAGTTAGCAGGTAAGTATCTATGGAATTTAGATATTCCTGACGACTACTCATTTATGGATGAAGAACTTGTCGAGATTCTGAAAGCACGAGTTGAAG
>JBEVEQ010000243.1:0-3701 GCA_040512715.1 Paenisporosarcina sp.
ACCCTAAAGCTAAGGTCGCTGTAATAAAACGACGTGGAAGATCTGCTTGCTTGAATAATGAAATCGCCATTGGATAAACAGAGAATGCAACTACGAACAAGCTAACGCCACCATAAGTTAAGATTGCACATGCAATAACAATTGCAAGAACGGCAAACTTCATTCCTAATACTCCTACAATCCATTTTGCCACTGCATCAGCAGCACCACTGTCTTCCATAACTTTTCCGAAAACAGCACCAAGTAAGAACATTAAATACCAAGCTAATATAAATCCAGTAAACCCAGTCATATAATTGGTTACAAAATTGGGTGCACCCTCTTCAGCTAACTGAGGAAATAAGGGCATTCCACTCATAACTGCTACGAACAATGCAGAGATTGGTCCAACGATTAGAATATTTACGCCTTTCATCGTTAAGTAAATGAGTAAAGCAAGTCCTCCTATAAGGCCAATCATACTGAAAACTACACTAGTATCCATGAATAAATTTCCCCCGAAATTTTATTAGACGTTTTCTTTTACATGATCAACATTTAAAGAAGCTTCTGTAGAATCAATGACGTCTTGAACAGTGAACCCCTCGAAAACTTCTTTCAAAACTAAGCCATTAGGTGTTACTTCTATTAGTGCACGTTCTGTAATGATTTTGTTTACAACACCCTTACCTGTTAATGGTAAATCGCACTGTTTTTTTATTTTAGGCGAACCGTCTTTAGCCACATGATCCATGATGACAATAATTTTCTTAGCACCATGGACTAAATCCATCGCTCCACCCATACCTTTTATCATTTTTCCTGGAATCATCCAGTTGGCAAGGTCACCCTTTTCTGAAACTTCCATACCACCTAGAATGGCAACATCCACATGCCCACCACGAATCATCGCGAAAGATTCTGCACTTGTAAAAAAGGCTGAACCAGGAATCGTCGTAACTGTTTCTTTACCTGCGTTAATCAAATCTGGATCTACTTCATCTTCAGTAGGATATGGTCCAATACCTAGTAACCCATTCTCTGATTGAAGAACCACTGTCTTATTAGGTGAAATGTAATTCGCAACCAAAGTTGGCATTCCGATACCTAAATTTACATAATTCCCATCTTCGATCTCTTGTTCCGCTCGAATTGCTATACGTTCTCTGACATTTACAGTTCCCATAGCTTGTATCCTCCTATTCTATGAACGCGTCGTTAATCGCTCTATCCGTTTTTCTTGCTTCGCTTGTAGAAGTCCTTGTACATAAATGCTTGGTGTTTGAACCGAGTTTGGATCGATATCTCCCGTTTCAACAATTTCTTCTACCTCTGCAATAGTAAATTTCCCTGCAGCAGCCATCATCGGATTAAAGTTTTGCGCCGTTTTGTTATAGACTAAGTTTCCAAACTTGTCAGCTTTCGCTGCACGAACAAGTGCAAAATCAGCTCGTAAAGCTTCTTCAAGTACGTACTCTTTTCCATCATAAACACGAATTTCTTTTCCTTCAGCAACAGTCGTCCCCACACCAGCAGGCGTAAAAAAGGCCGGAATGCCCGCACCACCAGCACGGATTTTTTCAGCTAAAGTTCCTTGAGGTGTTAACTCGACTTCGATTTCACCAGATAATACTTGGCGTTCGAATTCTTTATTTTCACCAACATATGACCCTATCATTTTTTTAATTTGTTTATTTTTTAATAAAAGTCCAAGACCCCATTCGTCAATACCACAATTATTAGAAATAACCGTTAAATCCTTAACTCCTTTTTCAACTAAAGCTAAAATTAACGTTTCTGGTATTCCTACTAGACCGAAACCACCGACCATTAATGTGGCCCCGTCTTGAATTTGTTGTACAGCCTCTTCTGCAGAAGAATAGATTGGCTTCATGGGTTTTTCCTCCTAACAAGAAATCGTTTGAAATTTGTATAAAAGCGCTTTCATTAGCTATTAAAACAGATACCTAAAAATCTCGCAATAGCAGTTGTGACAACATTTTGTCCGTTTTACCTTAAAGCCCGTCCGAAAAATCGGATTTTATAGTGAAATAATTTAGTTTTTTTAACTATCTAACCAAATTAATAATCCGAATTTCCGGAATATCGTCCGATTTATCGGAAAATAGGTCATAAGTTATATTTTTTAATTTTTTCATAAAGTGTCGATCTACTTAATCCAAGATGGCTCGCTACCACTCTTTTATCATCTTCAAATTCTAATGCTTCCATAATCATCGAACGTTCTAGCTGTTCAATTGCCTCTTGAAGATTTTTCGATTCTTTGAATTGATTGGATCGATGTTGTTTGAGCGCATCGGGCAAAGCAGAAGGTTCAATCGTGTCATCATCTGCTAAATAAACAGCAGCTTGAATAACGTTTTGTAATTCTCGTACATTACCAGGCCAATGATAGGATTGTAAATAATCTCTCGTTTGACTTGATAGTATAAGTCTACGTTTCCCAGCTTTTAATATGTATTGCTGTAAAAAAGTATTTGCCAGTTCAGTAAAATCTTCCATTCTTTCACGCAACGGGGGAATGCGTAGAGTAACTGCCTGAATACGGTAATACAAATCTTCTCTAAATTTTCCTTGCTCGATTAACGTTTCTAACGGTTTATTCGTCGCTGCTAAAATCCGCACATTAACAGGAATACTTTGTTGAGCTCCTAATGGTTCAATCTGTCCTTCTTGAATAACACGTAGTAGCTTAGCTTGAATCGTCAATGGCATTGCCCCTATTTCATCAATGAAAAGGGTGCCTCGCTCAGCTTGTTCAAATCTTCCTTTACGATTATGATTTTTCGACTCAGAAAAAGAACCAAAAATTTCAGCCTCAAGAAGTTCGGCTGGAATCGCTGCACAATTAATTTTGACAAATGGTAAATCGGATCGTTCTGAACGTTCATGGATACTTTGCGCAAATAATTCCTTACCAGTCCCGCTTTCACCTTCAATTAAAACGGATAAATCACTAGGCGCGATCATTTGAATGGTTTCTTTTATAGAGCGAATCGCTTTTGAACTTCCTTTAATATCATCCAATCGGTATGATTTTTGATTAGATTCATCGGTATTCATTGTGATTTTATCCATAGTTGTCCGAACATGAGAGCTCAGTTTCTTCCAATCCGTCATGTCTCGGAAAACCACGCTTCCAAAAGCTCCTACAATCTCTCCATCCACTATTAAAGGAACACGGTTAGCGAGCATATAAGTTCCTTTTATGTAGTGCGGAGAAGCTACATGCGCAATACCCGATTGGACAACCTCATGCATTTTCGTATTTTCGATCACTTGATCAACTGGTTTGCCAATAGCTTGGTCCCTTGGAATTTCTAAAAATCTGCAATAGTCTTCATTTATATAAAGAATATGGCAATCTTTATCTACAACCACAAACCATTGGAAAGCATTTTCAAGTATTTGAGCAAGTACAGATTCCGGTAATTGTTGCAAAACAGATTTCATTTGATTCACCCTACCTCACGATTCGTTCCCTTCTATTTTCCCAAAGTATCTGACAATTTGCAAAAAAACGTAGAGTCTAGTTATGACTCTACGTTTTAGATTGTAGACAAATTCAAAACTTCATGGTTTGTCTACAGAAATCGGTTTACTATTTTTCATAAAAGGCTCTGTTAACTTTTCCTGTTGATTTTTTAGCAATAAAAGAGTGATGGAATCTGTTCCCTTTCCGCGGACGAACTGGCGTTCTT
>JBEVEQ010000260.1:0-6712 GCA_040512715.1 Paenisporosarcina sp.
AAGTCGCTTCCCACTCCTTACGAGTCCATTCTTTCATAATGATTACATCCTTAACCGATAAATTCTGTTTTAACATCAATATGTGCTTTCGATAATATAGAGGCTAACACTTTTAGAGGGGTTGTCGCAACTTCTTTATACTTTTCATCTGTATACAGATGTCTTGCCTCAGGAAATTCGCGTTTACATGCATGTCGAAGTTTTTCACCAGAGGGATCTGAATCTGCAAATATAAATATTTCATAATCTTCAAAAGGAGTTAGTAATTCTTCGATTTTAACGGCACTTGCTGTTCCATTTGTACAAATAATTTCAATAGGTGCCGCTAAAATAAGTTCGATTCTTAATTTATCCGATCGACCTTCAACGACTATCACTTTATCCATATTTATGCTCTTCCCTCCCGGGATAAAACCATTTTTTTGTGTAAAGAAAAAACGCCGAATGAACATCGACGTTTTTAGTCATTTACTCTTTAGTCATTTCTTCATATTGTTCTGCAGTCATTAATGAATCTATTTCAGAAGCATCTGTAGGCTCAACTACGATCATCCATGCATTTTCATATGGTGATTCGTTAACATATTCAGGATTGTCCTCTAAGTCATTATTCACTTCAATTACCTTACCGCTAATTGGTGCATATAGCTCAGAAACAGTTTTTACTGATTCAACACTTCCGAAAGGTTCATTCGATTTAATTTCGTCGCCGACTTGTGGTAGTTCAACGAATACGATATCACCAAGTTCAGACTGAGCGAAATGAGTGATTCCGATACGTGCTTTACCATCTTCTACTTTAACCCATTCATGTTCTTCAGAGTAGCGTAAATCTTTAGGTGTGCTCATAGTATAACCCTCCACATATGTAATCTTTTCATTTTCAGTTTGACATATTCAATAAGTAAAAACAAGATACGATCAAACTCTTTTCCAATTCTCAGCAAAATCTGACTCATTAAATCCAACCGTCACTTTTTCTCCATCTGTGACGAGTGGTCGTTTTATCAACATACCATCAGAAGAGAGCAAATCCAATTGTTCATCATCTGTCATCGTAGGTATTTTATCTTTCAGAGCTAGCTCTCTGTATTTCATTCCACTTGTATTAAAAAACTTTTTCAGAGGAAATCCACTTGTTTCCACTATTTTTTTTAATTCTTCTTTAGAATGTGGTGTTTCAACTATATGTACATCATGATACTCAATTCCAGCTGATTTTAACCAAGATTTAGCTTTTTTACATTTTCCACAATTAGGATATCCATAATACGTAATCGCCATGATTCAACCTCCCATTTATATTTATTGTAACAAAAAAAAATCCGAACGCCTCATCAAAAGCGTTCGAATTTTCATTATTTAAACAACATATTTTTCTGCATCAATTAACTTCACAGATGCTTCACGTTTTTTAGCAATTACATTGTACGGAGTTGATCGAGTTAATTTACGAAGTGCTGAAAGCATCATGCGTAGGTTATCTCCATCTACAGCTGCGATTAATGTTTCTTTCGCATCTTTTTCAATACTTTCGAACGCTTCTTGACAGAAAATTTGAGTATAAAGAAGTTTTTGGTTCGCTTTTTCTACACCATCACGCTGAATTGCTTTTTCTGTACGCAATACTGCTGATTCCATCGCGAATAAATTGTTAACGATATCTGCAATATTAGCTAATACTTCTTGTTCAGTTTCAAGCTTCGCACCATATCGTTGTGCAGCTAATCCAGCTGCTAGCAAACCGATTTTTTTGGCATTTTGAACAAGTGCTTTTTCTTGAGCTAAAGGTGTGTCTTCAATTTCTTCTGGCATCATCATTAACAACTCTTCTTGAAGCGCTTTAGCTTTTTGAAGAAGAGGAAGTTCGCCTTTCATCGCTTTACGTAGGAAAGTTCCTGGAATTAAAAGACGATTAATTTCATTTGTACCTTCAAAAATACGGTTAATACGAGAGTCGCGGTAGATGCGTTCTACTTCATATTCTTGCATGAAACCATAGCCGCCATGTAATTGAACAGCTTCATCTGCAATATAATCTAAAACTTCTGTACCAAATACTTTATTAATAGAACATTCGATTGCATATTCTGCAATTGAAGCAGCGATTGCTTTACCGTCCTTTTGTTCTTCAGCGCTTAATTGACTCATACGATCTTCGAAATAGCCTACTGTACGATAAATTAAGCTTTCTGAAGCATATAAACGTGCAGCCATTGTCGACAATTTCTCTTTCGTTAAATTGAAAGATGAGATTGGTGTTTTGAATTGTTGACGTTGGTTTGTGTAAGCTACAGCTAGTTCAAATGCACGTTTAGAAGCACCTACTGTACCTACTCCTAATTTGTAACGACCGATGTTCAAAATATTGAAAGCAATAACATGCCCGCGTCCAACTTCACCAAGTAAGTTCTCTACTGGAATTTGTGCATCTTGAAGAATTAATGTACGTGTTGAAGATGATTTAATCCCCATTTTCTTCTCTTCAGCACCAACAGAAACTCCATCATACTCACGTTCAACGATAAATGCAGAGAAATGTTCTCCATCAATTTTTGCATAAACAACAAATACATCAGCAAATCCAGCATTTGTAATCCATTGTTTTTCTCCGTTTAGTACATAGTGTGTACCTTCTGCATTAAGCTTAGCTGTCGTTTTCGCTCCTAATGCATCGGATCCTGAACCTGGTTCTGTTAATGCATATGCTGCGATTAATTCACCTGTTGCAAGTTTAGGCAAATACTTTTGTTTCTGTTCTTCATTACCAAAAAGAACGATTGGTAATGAACCAATTCCAACATGAGCACCGTGAGTAATCGAGAATCCACCCGCACGAGACATTTTTTCAGCAATTAAAGCTGAAGAGACTTTGTCTAATCCTAAGCCATCGTATTCTTCTGGAACATCCGCACCAAGAAGACCTAAATCTCCTGCTGATTTTAATAGTTTCACAGAGTATTCAAATTCATGATTCTCAAGTTTTTCTATTACCGGTACTACTTCATTTGTAACATATTCTTCTGTCGTTTTTGCAATCATTTTATGCTCATCTGTAAAATCTTCCGGCGTGAAAACGCGATCTAAAGCCACATCTTCTACTAAAAAGCTTCCGCCTTTAATCATATTATCAACTGAAATCGTCATGTTAAGTTCCTCCTGTTTTTTAAATCATAACTTTTCTTTCTTGCAACGTTTATAGAATTTCAAATACTCCTGCAGCACCCATTCCGCCACCAATACACATCGTAACCACACCAAATTGTTTTCCTTGACGTTTTAATTCATTAACCATTTTAATTGTTAAAATAGAACCCGTTGCACCTAGTGGATGACCGAGAGCAATGGCACCACCATTTACATTCACTTTGTTAATATCAATCCCTAAATGACGAATAACTTGAAGCGACTGGGATGCGAACGCTTCGTTTAACTCCCATAGATCGATATCTTCGATTGAAAGTCCAGCGATTTTAAGTGCTTTAGGAATAGCTACAATTGGTCCAATTCCCATTACTTCAGGTGGTACTCCACCAACCGCAAATGATCGGAACTTCGCAAGAGGTTTTAATCCTTGCGCTTCAGCAACTTCACGATCCATTACTAGCAGTGCACCCGCTCCATCTGAAGTTTGTGAGGCGTTACCAGCTGTTACTGTTCCACGAGCATTAAACGCAGGTCGAAGTTTCGCAAGAGTTTCCATATTCGTACCTTCACGTACGCCTTCATCCATTTCGAACATAAATGTTTTTTCTTGTGGCTTGTTGTTTTCATCCACATATCGTTTTGTTACTTCAACTGGTACGATTTCATCTTTATATTTCCCAGCTGCGATTGCCGCAGCCGCATTTGCATGTGAACGAACAGCGAATGCATCTTGATCTTCACGACTAATTCCATATTTCATCGCTACTTGTTCAGCTGTATGACCCATCCCCATATAGTATTGAGGTGCTGTTTCAGCTAAAGTGGCATTTGGTCGAATGGTATTACCCATCATTGGGACCATACTCATCGATTCAACTCCACCAGCAATAATCGCTTGTGAATGCCCAAGCATGATACGTTCTGATGCATAAGCAATTGATTGTAAACCAGATGAACAAAAACGATTAACTGTAATAGCTGGAGTTGTATCTGGTAATCCAGCTAACGCTCCAATATTACGTGCTACGTTCATCCCTTGTTCCGCTTCAGGCATTGCACAGCCAAGAATCAAATCATCAATTGGACCATCATATCCGCCAGCTCTTCGCAATGTTTCTTTTATCACCAATGCCCCAAAATCATCAGGACGAACTGTTGCTAAAGAGCCTTTTTTCGCTTTCCCTACCGGTGTTCTAGCACCTGCTACAAGTACTGCTTCGCGCATAAGTTTTCCTCCTTTTGCCAATCGCAACCTAGTTACGTAATGGCTTTCCTTTCATTAACATGTTTTGCATTCTTGCTTGCGATTTAGGTTCAGCCACTAAACTAATGAATGCTTCACGTTCTAAATCAAGTAAGTATTGCTCATCCACTAATGTGCCGTACGGTACTTTACCGCCTGCTAAAACAAATGCTAATTTTTTCGCTATTTTTAAGTCATGTTCGCTAACAAATCCTGAAAGGAATAAGCCTTCCGCACCTAAAAGTAATGCTGCATAACCAGATTCACCAGTTACCGGGATTTTTTCGCGTAACGGAGCTTTATAATTACCTTCACTCAAAGCCAACGCTGCTTGTTTCGCATCATAGATTAAATGATCTGCATTCACACTAACTCCATCTGCGAAATTCAAGAAGTTGTTTTCTCTTGCTTCTTCGCCGGAAGTAGAAACTTTCGCCATAGCAATTGTCTCAAACACTTTAGAAGCAACATACAGATAATCTGTATGAACGCCATTCGGTAAACCTTTTAAATGCTTCATGTATAACTCTTTGTTTCCGCCTCCGCCAGGAATAAGGCCAACTCCTACTTCAACTAAGCCCATATACGTTTCCATCGATGCTTGGATATGTGCGGCTGGTAGACAAACCTCAGCACCACCACCAAGAGTCATGCCAAATGGAGCAGCAACTACAGGTTTTGAACTATATTTGATTTTCATCATGGCATTTTGGAAAGAACGAATCGTGAAATCAAGCTCAAAAATATTATCATCTTGTGCTTCCATTAAGATCATGCCAAGATTTGCGCCAACACAGAAGTTTTTCCCTTGGTTCCCAATGACAAGCCCTTTAAAATTCTTTTCAACTTCATCAACTGCAAAGTTAATCATCTGAATAATGTCTAAACCAATAGCATTTGATTGTGAGTGGAATTCAAGAAGCGCAATTCCATCTCCAAGGTCTATTAAACTAGCACCCGAATTCTTTTTAATGACGCCATGTTTCTTTTTATAACGTTTTAGATTAATTACTTTTTCGTTAGTTGGAATAAGTTCATATTCCGTTCCGTTGAAGAAATAAAGATCTCCATCTTGTTCAAAATAGAATGATTCATGACCACTGTCTACTAGTGCTTGTGCAAAAGCAGGGATTTCTAATCCTTCAGCTTTCATTTTTTCAACTGATTCCTTCACACCTAAAGCATCCCAAATTTCAAAAGGTCCTTGCTCCCAACCAAATCCCCACTTCATCGCATTATCAATAGCTACGATATCATCCGCAATTTCACCGTGAAGTTTTGCTGAATACACAAGCGTTGGAGCCAAGATGTTCCATAATAATTCACCCGTACGATCATTTGCATAAGTAAGGGTTTTAACTTTTGCAGCTAACCCTTTTTGTTGTTTTGCCATCTCAAGTGATGGTGTTTTCAATTTTTTAGCAGGTTCGTATTCCATAGTTTCAGTATTAAGTTCAAGAATTTCTTTATCTTTCTTTAAAAAGAAACCTTGCCCTGACTTAGCACCTAACCAACCATTTTCGAGCATTTTATTTAACAAAGGAGGTAATTCAAAAACTTTTTGTTCATCTCCAGTTGTTTGATCATACACATTTTTAGCTACATGTCCGAATGTGTCTAAACCGACTACATCTAATGTACGGAACGTTGCCGATTTCGGTCGCCCAATCGCAGGACCAGTCACTGAATCTACTTCACCTACCGAATATCCTCTAGCTAACATTTCACGAAGCGTAATAAGTAACCCATAAGTTCCAATTCGATTTGCAATAAAGTTTGGCGTGTCTTTTGCAAGAACGACTCCTTTTCCTAAACGATCTTCACCGAATGATTTCATGAACTCTACAACTTCAGGAAGTGTTGTTTCTGCAGGAATAACTTCAAGCAATTTTAAATAGCGAGGTGGATTAAAGAAATGTGTCCCAAGGAAATGCTTTTGGAAATCATCCGAACGTCCTTCGCTCATCGCATTAATGCTAATACCTGATGTATTTGATGTAACAATTGTCCCTGGTTTACGAACTGTATCAATTTTTTCATATAAGCCTTTTTTGATGTCTAAGTTCTCTACAATTACTTCGATAATCCAATCTACATCTTTCAACTTTTCTAGATCATCTTCAAAGTTTCCAGCTGTAAGCAAGGATAAATTTTTCTTCGAAGCTAACGGAGCAGGTTTTTGTTTTAATAACTTTTCAAGAGCTGTTTGAGCCACACGATTTCTTGCAGCCGAATTTCCCTTTTCCTCCTCTGATAAATCACGAGGTACCATATCTAATAACAATGTAGGAATACCGATATTTGCTAAGTGTGCTGCGATGC
>JBEVEQ010000261.1:0-5644 GCA_040512715.1 Paenisporosarcina sp.
CATACCTTCTTCAACTAATCTGCTGCGTTAGTTGTATAAAATGTTTCACAAAATACTTCGTTAGTTATAAAACTTTAAACCGTTCACTTTATTTTAATTTTCAATAGGCGTGTCACTTCTCTATTTAAGTAAAGCTAAACAACTACTAAAAAGTCCGTGTAGTCTCCACGTCAATTAACTTTAAATGAATATTAAATGATGTTCCTCCATCAATATGTTTTGGAACATCTGATAGTTCGAGTAATTCCTTCAAATGAATAGACTTTTTACGATTAGCTTCTATTGTAATACTATATGGACCAGCTAAATTCATAAGTGACTCCATACGTACTTCATCTTCCATGAAAAAGGAATCTATAAATTCTAATTCAAATGTCACAGCTTCATTGCTACGATTATGTAGTAAAAGATTGCATTCCCCATTCAATAAGTCATCGCTCACATACGCAAAATCGCACTTGCCATTACCATCGTATGAAATTGATAAAATGCCATTTGCTAACGTTTCTTGGTACATCGTAATTAGAAGATTTGGTAAAAATGCATATACTATTACCACTATTACTATTGTTCGAAAATGATATTTCTTCATGCCAATTACAAGTAAAATCATGGCGATTATAAACAAAACAGACCCAATTATACCAAGCAAAATATATCCATCTTGATTGCTGATTGGAAACGACATAAATGTAGAACGCACTTCCAACATTACATTATTAGGAAACGGGAAATATAAATACATACATATAAGTAAAATAACAACTGAACTAATGAGTGCCACTTTACTTCTTATCATCATATCGCTCCTCTCTTTTCATATTTAACTACCCTTTTATAACTAAGGAAAATGTTTACTTTCATTATAGTTTCTTCAACAAACCTGTCACTTTATCGTATATTCCTTTTTTCACTAAACTGCCCCGTTAGTTTAAGTACATTTCTTCACAATCTCTATAGAAATTTTAACATAAATATCCAATTAAAAATCATCTCACCTCTAAATAATCTATAGAGGCGAGATGATTTTAATCAGACTTTATTATAAATAATCAAACTATTTACAAAGCTACATTAGAATGATCCCAGTTAGTAAAAAAATCAATGTTATTACAATTCTTCCTGGCATCATACCCCCTCCGCCATATCCTACTTTTGTTAAACCGACATGTTTCACCAGTTACAATAACCTGACCCGTTATTATAGTTATTTTTAAATTCAGCTCCTAGTTGGGCATAAGCAAATGTTTATGACAAACTAAACTTCAAAAATTAGACATCATTCATATGAATGCTTGGCAATGTATTATGGGAACAATGTTTTTATTAATTCTCTCTTTAATATTAGAACCCCACCCTTCAAGTCCAGTGGTTTAATGAAGCAATTTTATCAACATTTTTTAATGGTTTATTTTCTACTACCTTTACATTTGTAGTTTGGTTTTGGATACAGGATACTTCGAAAGCATATATGTCATTTATGTTTGTTCCAATATTAGGTCTTATAGATTGCTACAACTTGGATTCGAAGATAACATGTAATATTATTATCAAATCATTTTTAATATGTACAAGTATTTTTACGAATACCTATAGATTAACTTCAATAAAAAACAAGAACTAAAAATCGCTTAATTCAAGAGCAATAGGGAGATGTTCATATGAAAGGTGTTATAGTAAAAAAAGCAGGTGGTCCAAATCAACTTGAACTTGTTGACCTACCAAATCCTCAACATGGAGAGGGAGAAATGCTTATAAAAGTCCATGCAGCAGCCGTAAATCGCACAGATATATTAACGCGTGAAGGGAAAATGCGATATTTAACAAATCCTATCTTAGGCATTGAAATTGCTGGTACAGTGGTCAAAATCAACGGTGAGAGTCCCTTTTCTGTAGGTGATAGGGTAATGGGTCTCGTCAATGGTGGTGGTTATGCCGAGTATGCAGTAATGCCAGCTAATCGTGCTATGAAAATTCCTGAGTCTTTATCGTTTGAAGAAGCAGCCGCCATTCCTGAAGTTTTCCTAACCGCTTACCAAACGTTATTTTGGATCGGTAAGCTTCAAAAACAAGAAACCGTCTTGATTCATGCAGGGGCAAGCGGAGTTGGGACAGCAGCTATTCAACTGGCCAAAAAACTTTGCGACGCGAAGATTATCGTTACTGCTGGTTCTAAAAGAAAGCTCGACTTCTGCCAAGAGCTTGGGGCTGATGTTCTTATAAATTACAAGGAGCAGTCATTCGACGAAGAGGTACTAAAAGCCACTAATGGTAGGGGTGTAGACTTGATTTTAGACTTTATCGGCGCTGATTATTGGGAGAAAAACCTCTCAAGTATTAAAGTCCAAGGTCGATGGGTCCTTATTGGTATACTTGGCGGAAGTGAATTGGAAAAGTTAAACCTATTTACCTTGATGTCAAAGTGCATCCAAATAACAGGGACATTACTAACTCCAAGAAGTGATGAATACAAAGCTCTTTTAACCCAAGACTTCGGCAAAATTGTAACACCTTATCTAGAACGGGGAGAAATAAGACCCATTGTTGACACTACGTTTTCTATCGAAATGGCAGGAAAAGCTCACACGCATATGGAAGAGAACCGAAATATCGGGAAAATTGTACTTCTGCTTAAGGACCTGTCCCATTAGTTCAATAAATGCATTACACTTTTCCCGTTTTATTCACGTTCCTTTCCCTCAAAAACAAAAACTGACGATGTGAAAAGGATAGTAATGATATACAAGAAAAGTGCCAAACTGTATCCTCCATACATCCCTTCTTATATTTGGGGTTTGAAAAAGGACGTCCTCCTAGATGTTAATTGCTTATTCAACTCGATTTTCAATTCTCGTAAAGCTTCTAAAATCTTGGTATAATGCCCAATGTTTCCTTTTTGTTTTGCAAGCTCAGATGCCAGTGCAAATCTCCCGTTTAGAACCATTTTTATATTTTCTTGTGTAATTGATTTTGATATGCATTCGGGAACTTTTAATTCTACTGCTTGTAAAACTGCTAGTCGTTTTGTGAATTTCTTATGTGCCACTAGTAACGCATTTTGCTTCGTTACGAATTGCTCGATTAATTCTTCAGAAAATGCAATTTCATTATCTAATGCCTCTATTGATAATGTCTTTTTTTCCAATGTCATCACCTACCCTCTTTATTCATTATTCGATAAAAAAGGAAGGAATTCTTTTTAAGCAATCATAAAAATACACCTCAATGCTATTATTGACATTGCCTAATGGGATTAACAAAAATCCCAGATCAGGAAGCAGTCGTCTTCCTTATTCCTTAAGAAAAGTTGCCTATAAAAGGCAGCATATTCTTAACTAAAGCACTCGTTAATTTAATAAGAATTACTGTTCTACTGCATTTTTACTCTTGGATAATTTCATGAAAAGAAAACTAGTCATATAGGTTAAACAAGTAATTCCGAACAAAGAAAAAATACCTGGTGTAAGGATTAAATATGAACTGATTGGCAAAGACCAAACAAATGCCAGTAACATTAAGTACTTTTTCGTTGTTATTGAAGCAATGATTGCTAAACAAGCAGGAAGGAACAACATAAAAAATGTGTTTATCTGCACATCAGTTTCTGTTTGGTTTGAATATGGATTATAAAAGTTCAGTACAATCCATAAAAGAATACTGGAGATACCAGCTATTGCTCCTAAGAATATTGAAGTTTTTCTAATTATCATTCACCCCTTATTTTAAATAAGTTTGTTGCTTTAGTTGAAGAGTTTCTGATATTAAAAAGTAAAACACAAGAAGTATTGCCATTACAGCCATATGATTAAGAGAATACGTTTCAACTTTGATAACCTATTTCCTCCAAAACAACCACCATTTCCTTATTGGAGTAAACAGCCCCTTTAGTTTATTAACAAAAATATATTTGCCCATCTTTTACTTCAATAGTATCACCAGGCGATCCAACTACTCTTGCCAAGTAGTCATCAGGATTATACTGAGGTAGTCCATCATCTTCTGGATGCTTCACCAGTTTGCGAATTACAGCCTCCTAATATCAGTAATAACAAGCTCCCCATCTTCAAGTGTATCAATTTTTTCATTTTCACCATCTCCTTATTCATATGGTACCTTCATTTTACAATGTTCGATTCATAAGCATTTGAATATTCTGTGAATAAAATTACTTTACTTGTTGAAAACCGAGCTACGTTATTGAAAAGTGGAATGTGAAAATTTACCCTAATGAATATTCTTCTTTCGAAATGCGATTTCTTACTTCCTTCACGAACCTGCTGTTTGAGTTGAAAAGTACCTTATCTCGAGCAAGAATGATAACAAGATAATGATTACTACAACTCACAAGCGGATTAAGGCAAACTTAAAAGGTGTGAATCCGGTTCAATACCGAATTCATACCTTAGTAGCTGCCTAAAATTCATGTGTAGTTTTTTCGATTTTGATCAAGCAATACGTTATTTCCTTTTTGCCATTAAACGTCCTACATCTTCCTCAATTCCATCAAAACCCGTCATTATAGGCTCCATTTTCACCAGCGCATTTAATCCAATCATTTTCTGCAAACCTTTTTCTCGATTAATTTGTTCTGTTCCAAGAATCAAGAACTCCTATTGATCCAGATTTAATGGGCACGCTTCGGTTTTGTTCATTTAACACGCAGAACACATAAACGTCTGCACTTCGCTTAACTTCAGTATCGTAAGAATTTGTGCTAGCTTCCCATCCTAATGAAGTGCGAATACTATATTTAATGGTTTGATTTTCTCTTTGTGCCGCGACTGCAAATAAGCTGCAGATTTCACTTCGATTTTGGTGCCATTTGGAGTTAGCCAGTCGTAGGCGTCCCATTCTACCCTGAATTCATTAGTTGCATTTACAGCTTTCGCGACAATAAATTCTGCGATAGTTCCACATAGAGCATCATTTAAGAGATCAGATTGATTCCACTACCAAAATTCTACTAGTCGAATATCGGTTTCATCGTTATGAAAGATAAATCGTTCATCGCCAGATTTTTTCATATGCCCGCTCCCCTTCTTATTAGGTTTTATTAGTGACTTATAATTTATTTACCAAAATGTAAGAAATAAATCCTTTATAGTCTTGGATTTAGAGGGTCTAACTCCATTGCTAATGTCGCCTGAACACATTCATGAACTCCTTCAATTGATTCCCCTTGGACGTATCTTTGAATTCCTTCTATTCCTAAAGCAAATTCATTGAGGGTAGTTTTATAACCTGAGGAAATATATCCTGCAACCAATACATAGACAAAATTTTGAAATTTGAAATTAATGAAAATTTGATAGCCCTTGGTTCATTGATTTTACACCGTTTAATGTGTGTGTTAATTTCTTTTATTGATTACAAATGGATTTCAAAACGAACACATATAATATCTGGTGTAAAAAGATATTAAATTTTTTTAACCAACATAAAAATAAGACAGTACTCGTTATAATAATATTTATGAACAAGTACTGATAAAACTCCCCACATATAGGTTCTGTGTTATAAATTGTAACAGTAGCGGCTTGTATAACTAAACTTTCGGCTTTTAGAAACTTTCTACCTACTCAATCGTACATATTGATATCCCTCCTTTTGAAGGTTGGATACGAATTTCACAAGAATAGCTTTA
>JBEVEQ010000288.1:0-9435 GCA_040512715.1 Paenisporosarcina sp.
ATTAGTTCAGCTACTGGTGCAGGTAATCCAACATTGCCAAGATAATCTTTCATTTCATCAAATGATACCTTTTTATGTGAAACTTGTTTACCTGAAACCTCTGAAACAACTTCTGCTAGCTCATCGAAAGTCCAAGGTGATGGGTTGACAAGGTTGTATGATTTATTTTCATGTCCTTCTCCCGTTAATACAGCAGCAGCAGCTAATGCAAGATCTTCACGGCTTACGGCGTTTAGTTTGCCATCACCTGTGTTTGTTACTAATTCACCCGTTGCTACTGATCCAGTTAAGCTTTCATCAATGAATACATCTGAATAAAGTGAATTACGCAAGAATGTATAGGGTACGCCAGTTGAACGAATTGCATACTCTGTTGCCATATGGACATGTGCAAGATCGATTTGGGATGTTTCACCAAATGCATAACCTGTGTAAGCTATGTGTTTTACACCAGCATCTCGTGCAGCTTGGACGACATTTGCATGTTGACGAATACGAAGAGTATTATCTGAATCCGGGCCTGAAACAAAAAGAACTTTTGAAGCATCTTTAAACGATGTTTTCATCGACTCGTAGTCCATGTAATCGCCATGACGAACTTCTACACCCAGTTCAGCAAGCGCATCAGCTTTTTCTACATTGCGAACGCTAGCGATAATTTCACTTGCAGGAATAGTTTTTAATAGTTCTTGAATGACACGGTTTCCATAATGACCTGTTGCACCAGTAATAACGATTGACATATAAAATTCCTACCCTTCTATTTGCAGATTATTTCAAGAGGTTTTAGTGTAACCAATAACGTTACAACTAGTATGAAAAAAATAGCTCTAAATAGAGCCGGTTTTCTCTTTTAGTTCAGACACCAATTGTTTGAGTGTAACTTGAGCCAATTCGTGCTCCATGGCAGATTGTGCTTGCAACATCTTTGTCCGAAAAACAGACTCAATATTTGCGCCTACTGGACACTTTGGATTGGTTTCATCATGAAAATTAAAAATATCTCCATTGTCTGCAACTTCAACTGCTCTATACACATCAAGTAAAGTAATCTCATCAAGTTCCTTTTGTAAATAAGTACCTCCTGCACCGGCACGTACATGGACCAACCCAGCTTTCTTCAACATGCCAATAATACGGCGAATAATGACAGGGTTCGTATTGACGCTTTCAGCAATGAAATCGGAAGTACATGAAGTTGGACTTAATGCAACTAGCGATAAAATATGTACAGCAATGGAATAACGGCTGCTAAATTTTTTCATACAAGTCACCCTCTCGATGTAATCATTATAGTTACAACGATAATGGAAGTCAAAGAATTCGTTTGAAGAGGAGGGATAATGTGAGCAGTAGAGCAATTCCTATATAAATCCTTTACGAAAATAATATATAACTAAAGCCATACGTTATACCAGTTACACCCTTCATTTCTTCAACTACAAACCTATCCTCGGGTCTAAGTGGCATAACATAAATGTTTTTGTCTTCACCTGGTAGCAATTCTGTTGATTTTATTAGTGCTTCTTTTATATACTCATTAATTTTCTCTTCGTTTTGTAAAAGCTTAATTGTGTTATCTTCAAACTTATCAACCTCTGTTGATGATAAAAAAGGGTACTCCAAAGGTAAATACATAGCGGATTTTTCCTTTATAGGTTCTAACACTTTTTCTACATATGCACTTGGGTTACTTTGGGAAGGGTTCTCTTGAACATAGTCGGTATAATCAAGTACTTCCTCATAAAATGAAATTATATTAAAATGCTGTCCGTTATGTATGAGAAGGGATAGGATCTTTTTTCACTTCTTCCGTGTAATTTGAACAACTTGCAAGTAGTAAAAATAAAAACAGAATAGTCATGCAGAATAATCGCCTCATTTTGTTACTCCTTTCACATCATATAATCTCAATAATAGAACCTAAGAAGGTGATGCAGTAACATAAATACGGTATTCATGATGTTAAGTTTCAACTATTGGAATAGATTTCACTAATAACACATAATGTTATGTTTTATAGGCAGGAAAAAGCATCAATTACCGATTTATTGTAGATTCGGCAACTGATGCTTTTTTGTTTATAGTTATATTATTTGGCTGACCATTCAGTATGAAACACGCCATCTTTGTCTATACGCTCATAAGTATGTGCGCCAAAATAATCCCGCTGTGCTTGGATAAGATTAGCTGGCAACGTCTCTGTACGATAACTATCATAGTAAGCTAATGCACTTGAGAAGGCAGGTGCTGGAATTCCTTGTTGAATTGCCAAGGCCAGTACTTCGCGAAGGGAATTCTGATATTCTCCTACTATCTCTTGGAAATATGGATCCACTAATAGGTTAGGCAAGTCGTTATTATGTTCAAAAGCATCTTTTATCTTTTGTAAGAACTGTGCCCGAATAATACAACCTCCGCGGAAAATCATAGCCACATCCCCGTACGGAATATTCCAACCATACTCCTCGGATGCTGCACGCATTTGGGAAAAACCTTGTGCATATGAACAAATTTTACTCATATACAAAGCTTTACGAATTGCTTCGATCATATCCTTGGAATCACCTGCATACTTTTTCGACTCAGGGCCATGAAGTATTTTACTTGCTGCAACTCGCTCTCCCTTAACAGAAGAAATAAATCTTGCAAATACAGACTCGGTAACGATTGGGAGGGAAACACCCAAATCGAGTGCATTTTGACTTGTCCATTTTCCTGTTCCTTTTTGACCGGCTACATCTAAAATCTGATCAACGAGTGGCTTCCCAGTTTCTTCATCCATTTTGGCGAAAATGTCAGCGGTAATCTCGATAAGATAGCTATCAAGCTCTCCTTTATTCCACTCAGAAAATATTTCATGCAATTCCTGGGCTGTAAGACCAAGTGCGTGTTTCATGATGAAATACGCTTCGGAAATCAGCTGCATATCCCCATACTCAATTCCATTATGAACCATTTTCACATAATGTCCGGCTCCATCAGGTCCCATGTAGGTACTACAAGGAGTCCCATCTACTTTCGCTGAAATTGCGTCAAGAATAGGTTTAACTTGTTCGTAAGCTTCTTTCGATCCTCCAGGCATAATCGATGGACCGGTACGAGCACCTTCTTCTCCACCAGAAACTCCCGCACCAATGAAATGTAAGCCTAATTCTTTTAAGTTTGCTGTACGTCTATTCGTGTCTTGAAAGAATGAATTCCCTCCATCCATAACAATATCCCCTGTTTGAAGATGTGGGATAAGCGACTGAATGACCGAATCTGTTGTATCTCCAGCTTTCACCATCAATAATATCTTGCGTGGAGTTTCTAAAGAAGAGATAAATTCCTCTATGCTGTATGTTCCAATAATATTCTTATCTTTCGCTTCTTTGTTGGAAAATTCCTCTGTTCTTTCAGTCCAGTAATCATAGACAGATACGGAATAACCTCTACTTTCAATATTTAGCGCGAGATTCAGCCCCATCACGCCTAAGCCAATAACACCCATTTGTTGATTCATCTTTTAGTAACCTCATTCCATCGAGTAATTTAATCTAATATGGATATACGCTTTTCCAATTTGTCTTTTTCATTTTCAAACCCATCCTTGCCAAGTAACGCAAACATATTCTTTTTGTAAGCTTCTACTCCTGGCTGATCAAATGGATTTACACCGAGTAAAGTTCCGCTAATAGCGCAAGCCTTTTCGAAGAAATATACCATTTCCCCGAAGGTGAATTCATTGAGTTCGTCTAACTCAATTAGCAAATTTGGAACGCCACCATCGATGTGAGCAAGGGTAGTTCCGAGGGCTGCTTTTTTGTTCACCTCATCCATTGTTTTTCCTGTTAGGAAATTTAAACCGTCAATATTATCAATATCTTCTTGAATTGTACGTTCGATTGAAGAATTTTTAATCTGTAAAACTGTTTCAATGAAAAGACGACGGCCTTCTTGAACATACTGGCCCATCGAATGTAGATCCGTTGTAAAGTTAACGGAGGCAGGGAAGAGGCCTTTTTCGTCCTTACCTTCACTTTCTCCAAAAAGCTGTTTCCACCATTCGGCGACATAGTGCAGACCAGGCTCATAGCTTACAAATAATTCAATGGATTTCCCTTTATTATAGAAAATATTTCTTACTGCAGCATACTGATAACTTTCGTTTGTTGCAAGAACAGGATTATTGTATTTGTGGTATGCGGCTTCTGCTCCATCCATCATTTGATCAATATTAAGACCGGCTACTGCGATTGGAAGTAAGCCCACAGGGGTTAGTACTGAGTATCGTCCCCCTATGTTATCCGGAATAACAAATGATTCGTAACCTTCTTCGACCGCTAGCTTCCGAAGAGAACCTTTACTTTGATCGGTAGTCACATAAATTCGATTCTTTGCCTCTTCTTTCCCGTACTTCTTCTCCATATATGCACGGAAAATACGGAATGCTAAAGCAGGCTCTGTTGTGGTACCCGATTTGGAAATAACATTAATAGAGATGTCTTTTCCTTCTAATACTTGAAGTAAATGTTCAATGTAAGTAGAGCTAATATTTTGTCCAGCAAAATATACTTCCGTATTACCTTTGATTTGATTATGAAAGGTATGTGATAAAGCCTCTATGGCTGCCTTAGAGCCTAGATAAGATCCACCAATACCAATAACAACCAGCGCGTCCGACTGTTGCTGAATTCGTTTAGCAGCAAGCTTCACTCTAGCAAATTCCTCTTTGTTGTAGGTAACCGGCCAGTCAACCCATCCTAAGTAATCCGAACCTGGTCCTTTTTGTTGATGAATTTGGTTATGCGCATGTTTCACAAACTCACTAAGATTTTCTACCTCACTATTTTTCATGTAAGACAAAACATTGTTGTATTTAAATGAAACTGTCATACTTCCTATCCCCTTTTGAATTGAACTTTTATTACCACCACTTAAATTGATCTACTAGCAATAGCTGATTTGCTTCTTCTGGACCTGTTGAGCCAGCATGGTAAGAATATAAAGGCAACAGGTCCTCCTGAAATGCTTCCAATATCGGTTGGATCCACTTCCATGATAATTCGACTTCTTTCCAATGGGCGAAGAATGTTGCATTACCAAGCATTGCATCAAATAGAAGAAGTTCATATGCCTCTGGCAGTCCTTTCGAATTGGTCGAGAAGTTAACGCATACAGGATTAAAACGATTGCTAGAAGGATCTTTCATGTTCACCCTTAAAGAAATACTTTCGTTGGGACTAATCTCGAGTATTAATAAATTCGGAGTGATCCCTTCATTTGGAAGACGATCCGATTCTTTCACCTTGTTCTTAAACTCGATAACAATCCGTGTAGACTTTTGATTCAATCGTTTCCCAGTCCGTATATAAAACGGAATTCTACTCCAAGATGGATGATCAAGATATAAGCGTGCAGCGAAATAAGTATCATTTTTTGAAGAACTGTCGACCCCAGGCTCGTCTTTATAACCAACAACGGGAGTATCAAGAATACTTCCAGATTCGTACTGACCACGAACTACATCTTGGTATACATTTTCCTTCAGAATTGGGCGAAGCGATTCGATAATTTTGATTTTTTTAGCACGGATTTCTTTTGCTGTTATTTTCTTTGGGAGATCTAGTGCTGTCATCATTACTAACTGAAGAAGGTGGTTCTGAACCATATCACGAATTGCTCCTGCTTGATCGTAATAATCAGCACGCATTTCTACTCCAACCGTTTCACTTGCTGTAATTTGAACATTAGCGATTTGGTTATGATCCAACAATGATTCCAATGCCGGGTTTGCCAATACTAAGGTTTCAAGATTTTGAACCATTGGTTTTCCTAAATAGTGATCAATTCTGTAGATTTCTTCTTCATTGAAAGTTTTACTCAATTTCTTATTTAATTGCTGTGCAGAAGCTAAATCATTACCAAATGGTTTTTCAACAATGAGACGCTTCCATCCATTGGTTTGACTGATACCACTTGTATGAAGATTAGACGTAATAACATCAACAAGAGTTGGTGCAACAGACAAATAAAATAGTCGATTTCCAGGTATACCTAATTCGTTTTCTCTGCTTTCAATGAGTTCATTTAATTGTTGATAGGTTTCTTTTTCTGTCGCATCAAAGGCACAGTACCGAAATTTGGATAAAAAGTCTTGCAACCCAGAAGTTTGAACAGCTCTTCTGGAGTATGTTCGAATCGCTTTTTCAACTTTTGACTGAAATACCTCGTTTGTACAAGTATTTCTGCCTAAACCAACTATAGATATAATCTCTGGTATTTTACCATCTAGATATAAATTATATAAAGCAGGAAATAATTTTCGTTGTGCTAAATCTCCTGTCGCTCCAAATAAAATAAAGGTCATGTCTTGCATAAACCATTCTTCTTGGAACTCAATCAAAGGATCTTTCATGTCAAATCCTTGTGAGGAATTTTCGTATACCATATGCATTTCCCTCCTACTTTTATCATTAGTATTTGTTTAATTCATGACGGATATTCTAAACAGTTCTCAGTATACTAACTGCGTTCATTAAATGTAAGTATGCACTTTAAAATCATATAGTGCGTAAAAATATACTGGTTGTAATTATGGTGAGTAAATAAGAAAGACTGCAGGAGCAGAATTGACTTAAAAATGAAACCATCGACTTAACATAAAGAATAGGTTTTTAAACATACTAAGATTAAATGATGTGGATTAATTGTTTGCATGGCTACTGATTTTAGTCATAGCTCTGTTAAACGTTGTTGTTAATAGGGAGCAGATTCCCTATCAACAACAACATTAAGAGTTAACAAATCCAAAGTCAAAAGAGGAAAGAAAGGAGAGTTAACCTTTTGAAGTCTTGAAAGCAAAGTATAACCCGAATTACTTGATGTGAGTATGTATATGCTTTAAAGTCCGTACTACCGTCTTACTTATTCCAAAAAAATTATTCATGCTTCAATCTAAATTATTGCCTTCGTGATGAAGATACAATCATAAATGATGATATTTATTATTTTCCAACTAACTTCATTACTTTAAATGGTATTCACGGTATACTTTTTGTTAGTATGTGAATTTAAAGTGCGTACTTCACAATATTGATGAATGGATTTACACTAGGTTGGCACCAAAAAACGAATAAAAGGAGATTAACATACATGAAATTACAATTAGCTTTAGATTTAGTTAACATTCCACAAGCCCTAGAACTTATTAAAGAAGTTGAGGATCATATTGATATCGTTGAAATCGGAACTCCAGTAATCAATAAAGAAGGTCTTAAAGCAGTTGAAGCTGTTAAAGCTGCATTTCCTAACCTAGAAGTTCTTGCAGATGTTAAAATCATGGATGCTGCAGGTTATGAAGTCTCTAATGCTGCAGCTGCAGGTGCTGACATAGTTACAATTCTTGCACAAGCAGAAGACTCTTCAATCAAAGGTGCTGTTGAAGCAGCAAAAAAATTAGGTAAAAAAATCTTGGTTGATATGATTGCTGTGAAAGACGTTAAAACACGCGCAGCAGAGCTTGATAAGCTTGGTGTAGATTATATTTGTGTACACACAGGATATGACTTGCAAGCGGAAGGTAAAGATTCATTCGAAGACCTACGCACAATTAAAAACGTTGTGAAAAATGCGAAAACTGCAATTGCTGGCGGAATCAAGTTTGAGACATTACCGGAAGTGATTAAAGCACAACCAGATTTAATCATTGTTGGTGGTGGAATCACAAGTAAAGAAGATAAAAAAGCAGAAGCAGCAAAAATTCAAAAGCTAATCAAAGATGGCGTGATTGCGTAACATGAATACAAAAGGCTACACAGAAGAGATACTGGCCGAGCTAAAGCGAACTCTTGAACTCATCAATGATGAGGATGCCGAAAAGGTAGTCGAAGGTATTTTACGTGCAAAAAAGATTTTTGTTGCAGGTGGAGGACGATCCGGCTTCATGGCTAAGGCATTTGTTATGCGCATGATGCATGTTGGACTTGATGCGTATGTTGTAGGAGAAACTGTAACACCTAATCTAGAACCGAGTGATATCTTTATTGTCGGTTCTGGTTCAGGTGAGACTGGGAGCCTGGTAGCTATGACGAAAAAAGCGAAAAGCATTGGTGCAACAGTAGTAGCTGTTACCATTAATCCTGATTCTACAATTGGTAAGTTGGCTGACATTCAAATTGAAATACCTGCTCAAGCAAAAGCGGAAGGCACCAGTGGAAAATCGATTCAACCGATGGGCTCTCTGTTTGAGCAATCGCTTCTTCTATTTTATGATGCAGTAATTTTGAGATTTATGAATAAAAAAGGATTAAATTCTGACAAGATGTACGGAAGACATGCTAATTTAGAATAGAATTTACCAATAAACCTGAGTCTAATACTAATTTAGACTCAGGTTTATTTGGAGTTTCTCCCTGCATGAAATAAGTTGGAACGGAGTACTCACTTGCAAGAGTAAACTATGTTAAGAAAACATCCAGTTTCTGTTTTCATCCATTTAATAAATTTTTATAAAACGTATTTAATAGGAGAGTTTCTATGTATAAAATGATTGCGATCGACCTTGATGGAACGTTACTCACAGACGATTTAATGGTTTCACCAGATACAGTAACAGCTATTCAGAAAGCGGTTGGACTTGGCACAATTGTTACTATTGCAACTGGTCGTATGTTTCCTTCTGCCAAAGTCTTTGCACAGCAGCTAGGTATTAATGTACCGCTTATTACTTATCATGGTGCAATTATCAAGGATGTTAATGAAAACGAAGTCATGTATGAGCGACTTATTTCTCCTGACGTTGCACAAAAGTTAGTGGCGATTGCAACCGAAAAACAGATTCATTTACAAGTGTATCAAGAAGATATTCTCTATAGTGCATTGGAAAACGAAAAGCTTATTGCTTATTCCGAAGAAGCAAAGGTTCCTTATACAATAGAACCGGACCTTGCCAAGCTAGCCAAAAAAGGATTTACGAAAGCACTCTTTATTGATAACCATGATACACTTGAAATCCTGCAAGACGAATTGCAATCGTTGTTTGGTGAACAGGCTCACATTGCAAAATCAAAAATAACTTATCTTGAAGTTACCAATACAGAAGCAAACAAAGGGAGTGCCCTGCTGTACCTAGCAAAAAAACTTGGTATTGATCGTTCAGAAATTATCGGTATTGGTGACAACCACAATGATATTGAACTTATAAAGACAGCTGGGTTAGGCATAGCAATGGGCAATGCAGTTAAGGAATTAAAAGATATTGCTGATTACATCTCACTTACAAACAATGATGATGGAGTACTCCATGTGATAGAAAAGTTCATAATAAATCCTGCGATTTTGAATAAATGAATGGTAGCGCGTTATTTACTTAAGATCACTTGGGAAGATAAGACCTATTTCCTCTCGCACTTTATCCAACACTTGCATCGTCGTAGATGAGTTTTCATATGA
>JBEVEQ010000307.1:0-8440 GCA_040512715.1 Paenisporosarcina sp.
GAAAATTTGATGCTAATCTTGTGATTTTGAAAGCTGGTCTTTGAAATTTTTTACTTAAACTTGTAAAACATCAATTTTATGCACCTTTATAAAAAACACATTCAAGTTGGAATTGGAAGATTACACGCTTCTCAACTTAAAAGTATTTTTAGTTTCTTGTTAGGGGGTTTATCTTGATGTTTTGATTTTCCACCAGCTGAATACGCTAGTTACTATTATTTGAAACTACTTCTTCCAACGCTCTAATTTATTTATATTACGAGTAAATAATCCTGTGAAAATTTTTGGAATTCCAAATTCCATCAACTTCCCTTTTACAAGATCTTTCATATCATTCATTGTTAAATCAGGTAAAGTGAACATTCCATTTTGATAACAATGACTACAGTATAGAACACTGATATCTCCATTTGCTTCTGTTCCACCGCCTTGTGGATCCTTTGAAAATGGCATTCCACAACTTTGACAATTGTTATATGGTTTCATAGTTAATAACCTCCTGTTATTCGAAAAAGTAAATTTTGGTACAAAATTTACTTCATTGTATGATGAAACAAAGTAATTACTTTTACTAGATATTTTCGTATTTTAAAAGAGTCCAATTCACAAGCGGAATTGGACTCTTTATATGTTGATTTTAGATTTTTAATCAAATTCTAATTGTGTAATTAGAATAATTTTACAACTTATTTTGTTATTTAGATAAGATATGAATTGGATGTCCCATAACTACTTCAGCAGCTTCCATTGAGATTTCTCCCAATGTCGGATGTGCATGAATTGTCATCGCGATATCTTCAACTGTCATACCCGCTTCGATTGCTAAACCAAGTTCAGCAATCATGTCTGAAGCACCTTGACCAACGATTTGAGCACCTAGCAATAAGCCATCAGATTTACGTGAAACAAGTTTCACGAAACCTTCAGTTGCATTTAATGCTAAAGCACGGCCATTTGCACCGAATGGGAATTTCCCAGCTGTTACTTCAAAGCCTTCTTTTTTAGCTTGCTCTTCGTTTAAGCCGACTGTTGCTAATTCAGGATCCGTGAAACATACAGCTGGGATAGCTAAGTAATCCACAACAGAAGTTTGACCAGCGATTACTTCAGCAGCCACTTTACCTTCATAAGATGCTTTGTGAGCAAGCTGAGGTCCTGAAACAACGTCACCAATAGCAAAGATGTTTTCAATGCTAGTGCGAACTTGTTTGTCAACTTCGATCAATCCACGTTCACCCATTTTCACGCCAATTTCCTCAAGACCCATTTCGTCTGTGTTTGGACGACGACCAACCGTTACTAATACATAATCAGCTTCGACTTTTTGCTCTTCTCCGCCTGCTTCGTAAGTAACTGTTACCCCAGAGTCTGATTCTTCAACGCCTTTTGCTGATGCTTTAAGAACAACATTGACACCTTTTTTCTTCAAGCCTTTTTTAACGATTTGTGTCATTTGTTTTTCGAATCCAGCTAAAATATCGTCGCCACCTTCGATAATTGTTACTTCAGAACCTAGGTTTGCAAAAGCAGTTCCTAATTCAGTTCCGATATAACCGCCACCGATGACAACTAATTTACCAGGAATCTCTTCAAGAGCCAATGCTCCTGTTGAACTTAATACACGCTTAGTGAACTTGAATGATGGAATCTCAACTGGACGAGAACCAGTTGCAATAATTGCGTTTTTAAATTTATACGTTTGTGCAGAATTTTCATCCATAACACGAACTGTGTTCGCGTCTACGAAGTAAGCTTCTCCACGTACGATTTCAACTTTATTCCCTTTAAGCAATCCTTCAACACCGCCTGTTAATTTCTTAACAACACTGTCTTTGAAAGCTTGTGCTTTAGAGAAGTCGATTTTAACGTCAGTTGCTGTAATACCCATATCATCAGAGTGTTTAGCATGTTCAAAACGGTGACCTACTGAAATCAACGCTTTAGAAGGAATACATCCTACATTTAAACAAACGCCACCTATATGTTCTTTTTCAACAATTGTTACTTTTTGTCCTGTTTGTGCTGCGCGGATTGCCGCAACATATCCGCCAGGGCCTGACCCAATGACGAGCGTATCTGTTTCAATCGGGAAATCTCCAACTACCATAGTTTTACGCCTCCATTAATAAAAGTTCTGGATTGCTTAGTAAACGCTTAATATTATTTAATGCATGCTGAGCAGTCGCGCCGTCGATCATTCGATGATCAAAGCTCAATGATAATGCTAACACAGGAGCCGCTACAATTTCACCATTTTTAATTACAGGTTTTTCTGCAATTCGGCCAATACCTAATATAGCAACTTCAGGATGGTTGATTACTGGGGTAAACCATTGTCCACCAGCTGAACCGATATTTGTGATTGAACAAGAAGCACCTTTCATCTCAGAAGGTGACAATTTACCATCACGTGCTTTTCCTGCAAGTGTATTGATTTCATCTGAAATAGCAAATACAGATTTACGATCTGCATGTTTTATTACCGGCACAAGTAATCCTCTTTCAGTATCAGCTGCAATACCAATATTAAAGTAATGCTTCTGAATTATTTCACTCGCTTCGTCATCTAATGAACGATTAAAGTCAGGGAAATCACGTAATGTGCTTACTAAAGCTTTCACAACATATGGTAAATAAGTTAATTTGACATTTTTCTCTGCTGCTAAATCTTTGAATTTTTTACGGTGAGCAACTAGTTCAGTCACATCAACCTCATCCATTAATGTTACGTGTGGCGCAGTATGTTTAGAATGAACCATTGCTTTCGCAATCGCTTTACGAATTCCTGACATTTTTTCGCGTGTTTCAGGAAATTCACCTTCAAGAGAAGGTGCTGCAGCTTTACTTGTGTTATCTTCTTTCACCGTTTCAGATGATTCAGTTGAATCTTGTTCTTTAGCAGAAGAATCAGCTTGTCCACCATTCATGAACGCTTCAATATCTTCTTTCATTACACGACCATTTTTTCCTGAACCATTTACTTGTGAAATTTCTACATCGTTATCGCGAGCAAATTTACGAACAGATGGCATAGCAATAACACGGCCATTTGGATCTTTTTCTTTTTTAGCAGCAGTCGGTTCATCTGTTTTAGGTGCTGCTTTAGTTGCTTCAGTTGGCTCTTTTGTTTCTTTTGTAGCTTCTTTATCTACGTTTTGTCCCGCTTCTGCAGTTGCTTGTACTTGAGCTTCTGTTTTTTCATCAGCTTTCGGTACATCTTCATGATCGCCTTTGAATTTAAGGTCTTCATAACCAGGAGCATCAATTCGAATCAAAGTTTGTCCAACCGTTGCTACTGTTCCTTCTTCAACAAGAACTTCTTCCACTTTACCAGCAACTGGTGATGGGATTTCAACAACTGCTTTGTCATTTTGGACTTCACATAAAATGTCGTCCTCACCAATGGTATCGCCTGCTTTTACAAACCACTTGACGATTTCACCTTCGTGTATGCCTTCACCGATATCCGGTAAACGAAATTCAAATGCCATTTAATTCACCCTTTCTATTGTGAGTGTGTATTAGAACGTTAAGACTTTTTTCGCTGTTAAGACGATATCTTTCGAATTTGGTAACCAAACTGTTTCTGCTTGTGAGAACGGGAAAATAGTATCTGGAGCAGTTACACGTAAAACTGGAGCTTCTAAACTTAGAATAGCGCGTTCGTTAATTTCAGCTACTACGTTTGCTGCAATCCCTGCTTGTTTTTGTGCTTCTTGCACAACGATAGCACGGCCAGTTTTTTCAACAGATGCAATGATTGTTTTAATATCTAATGGTTGAATAGTTCTTAAGTCGATAACTTCAACAGAGAAGCCTTCTTTTGCTAATTCTTCAGCTGCTTTCAATGACTCATGAACCATCGCACCATAAGTAATAATCGAAATATCTGTACCTTCTCGTTTCACATCCGCTTTTCCTAGTGGAATTGTATATTCACCTTCAGGAACTTCTTGACGGAAAGAACGGTATAATTTCATATGCTCAAGGAAAATAACCGGGTCATTATCGCGAATAGCCGAAATCAATAAACCTTTTGCGTCGTATGGTGATGAAGGAATAACTACTTTCAAACCAGGTTGAGCAGCCATTAACCCTTCAAGACTGTCAGCATGCATTTCAGGTGTATGTACACCTCCACCAAAAGGTGAGCGAATGGTAACTGGCGCATGGTATTTACCACCACTTCGGAATCGCATACGAGCTAATTGTCCACTGATTGAATCCATTACTTCATACACAAATCCGAAGAATTGAATCTCTGGAACTGGACGGAATCCTTCTAATGAAAGACCTACAGCTAATCCACCAATCCCTGATTCCGCTAATGGTGTATCAAATACGCGATCTTCCCCAAATTCTTTTTGCAAGCCTTCAGTTGCACGGAATACTCCGCCGTTATTACCTACGTCTTCACCGAAGACGAGGACGTTTTCATCATTTTTAAGCTCTGTACGGAGCGCGTCCGTAATTGCTTGAATCATCGTCATTTGTGCCATCGGTTACTTCGACTCCTTCTCTTTGTAAAGTTCATATTGTTCTTTTAAGTTGTATGGCATTTCATCTCCATACATAATTTCCATTAAATCAGTAACTTTTTGTTTTGGAGCAGCATCTGCTGTTTTAATAGCATCTTTAATTTCTTCTTTAGCTTGCTCGATTACTTCATTTTCTTTTTCTTCATTCCAAAGATCTTTAGCTTCTAAGTAAGTACGGAAGCGTACCAATGGATCTTTCTTTTCCCACTCAGAATCCGTCTCAGAAGTACGGTATCTAGTTGGGTCATCTCCAGCCATTGTATGTGGTCCATAACGGTAACATAAAGTTTCGATTAATGTTGGGCCTTCTCCATTAACTGCGCGCTCACGAGCATCACGAGTTGCCACGTAAACTGCTAGTGGATCCATTCCATCAACTAAAATACTTGGAATACCAGCGGCAATCCCTTTTTGTGCAATTGTTTTCGCAGCTGTTTGAAGCTCACGAGGTGTTGAAATCGCATATTGGTTATTTTGCACGATGAAGATTGCAGGAGAACGGAATGCCCCAGCAAAGTTAATTCCTTCATAGAAATCTCCTTGGGAAGATCCACCATCTCCAGTATAAGTAACTGCAACAGATTTTTTCCCGCGTTTTTGCATTCCTAGTGCTACACCAGCAGCTTGAATAATTTGTGCGCCAATGATGATTTGTGGTGGGAATACTTTTACATCTTCAGGAATTTGATTCCCCATGAAATGTCCACGTGAAAAAAGAAAAGCTTGTGAAAGTGGCAAACCATGCCAAATCATTTGTGGAACATCACGGTAACCAGGAAGAATAAAATCTTCTTTTTCAAGGGCATAATGTGAAGCTAATTGAGAAGCTTCTTGTCCAGCAGTTGGTGCATAAAACCCTAAACGACCTTGACGATTTAAAGAAATTGAACGTTGGTCTAAAATACGTGTGTACACCATACGTTTCATTAGTTCTACTAATTCTTCATCAGATAATTTTGGATCTGCGTCTTTATTAACAATCTCGCCGTCTTCATTTAAAATCTGGAACATAACAAACTTTTCTTCAATTGCTTGAAGGGTTTCTACTGGTCCCATTTGCTTAGCATTTTTCGCTACCATATTAACACCTCTCCTTTTAGAACTGTATTAAAAAATCGGTTAAAAACAAGTGATACAATGTGCATTCTTCCATAGTATACTTAACTTTAAATTTGGGGTCAATCATTGGAAACTCTACATTACAAACAAACCTTTAAATATTCAATATTCAATTAACAACAAACTGTATCACTCGAAAACTCACGCTGTATTATATGACAGTACTTTTTTCAAACCGCTTTTATAGCACAGAAAAAACGACCTCAGAAGAGATCGTCTTATTTTTCACTTGAAAGTGTACTATATACATTAGACTTTAATTCATTTATGGCAATTGTTGAGTCATTAAATGTTTGAATAGCTGATTGAACTTTTTCATTTTGGTTATTAACTACAGTTACTTGCTCTTGTAAGTTTTCTTGTTTGGTATCTTCGTTTGTTAATAGTTCGTACAAAACTGTCTGTTGATCTGTTAAGGCTATGTATTCAGTCGTTATTTTTTCATGAGCAGCATAGCGATCTTCCATTGCTTTTTCTAACTCGTCAATAGAAGCTTTAGATTTAGCGTCTTTAACTTCTTTTGATACCTCTTTAATTGAAGATACTTTCTCTTTTGCGCTGTCCATGGATTTCTTTTCTTCTTCTAATAAAGCCAATCGTTGGTCAACAGAAACAATTAACTCCGAGACAAGTGTTTTCACTTTTTCACTATCTTCTTGTGTTAATTCCATCACTTCGTTAAAAGTAGTTTGTTCCTTTTTCTCAAGAGATGCTAATTCTTTTTGTGCATCACGATAGCCTTGCTCTTCTTTGTAAACATCAGATAACGCCTGTGATAACTGTTCATGATCCGAAGCCCCGAATGTACATCCAGATAAGACAATCGCAGAACCTAGTGCTAACCCTAATAAACCTTTTTTCATATCTCTACCTCCTAAACCTTTTTATACTATAGACGTTCACGATCAAAAATTCAACTGACCTAAAGTCTTCCTTTTTTATTTCCACTTTTGGGTTCGTTCGTTATACTTAAATTAGAATTTGCATTGTAGAAAGGAAGACCATCATGTTTTTAATGAAAGATATTGTTCGTGAAGGACATCCTTCACTGCGAATAAAAGCTGAAGAAGTTAGCCTCCCGCTAAATGAAGAAGACTCAAATCTCGCGAAAGAGTTATTAAACTATGTTATTAATAGTCAAGATGATGAAATGATTGCAAGATATGATTTACGTCCTGGCATTGGAATTGCAGCACCACAAGTAAATCAATCAAAAAGAATGTTTGCCCTTCATATTGATAGCGAAGATGAGCTTGTGTCTTTCGTCGCAATTAACCCAAAAATTATTAGCCACTCGGTAGAACAAACCTATTTAACGACTGGAGAAGGTTGCTTAAGTGTAGATCGAGTTATCGAAGGATATGTTCCGAGATATGCCCGCATCACTGTAACAGGATATTATCTAGATGGCAGTCCTTTTAAAATGCGTTTAAAAGGTTTACCAGCTATCGCCTTCCAACACGAACTTGATCATTTAAACGGTATCATGTTTTATGATCGAATTAATACAACAGACCCGTTTGCAGAAATTCCAAATTCTATTCCGTATGAAAGAAAAACGGTCGAAGATTAGTTGAAGAAGCCAACAAAATTGATATCAGATTTTGTTGGCTTTTACTTTGCTCTGTAAACTTTTACTGATTTTTTATAGAAACTAGGGAATCTGCTCCCTTTCCGCGGACGAGGTGGCGTCCTTTGCCTTCGTTCCTTTGTCCACACTGTGGGAATTCATATTTTCAGAATATGAGCCACTCCCATAGAAAAACTGGCTTCCTAGACCCCGCAGCTTGCGATGAGGCTAGGTGGTCAGTCTGCAGGAAAGGACACGTATTTTCTTTTAAATATATTGGCTAAGTTATCATTTTACTATTGATATTTATATTAAATTAGCTTTAAATAGCGCATTGCATCGGATAATCCATCTTCATCCACATGACCGGTTACATATGTCGCCCTTTTAAGTGCTTCAGCATGACCATTCCCCATCGCAACACTGTATCCAACTATTTCTAGCATCTCAATATCATTCAGACCATCCCCAAAAGCAATAGTTTCTTCAATAGCTAATCCAAGTTTTTCAATTAAGAATAAAATGGCTTTCGCTTTAGAAGCACCGTTAGGTAATATATCTGCAGAGACACGATGCCATCTTACAAACTTCAATTCAGGAAACTGTTGTTGATACATTGCTTCCTCTTCGATTAAACAAAAAACCAAAGCTTGATAAATGTTTTCATTCTCATGAAAATGTTTTTCGTAATTTGGATGAGGAAACTTTATGCTGTGTAAACTTTCCTCAACATGTGGATGAAAGGGTAAAGAAGATATCATTTTCTCAGCATTCATATATACCAATGGATGACCATTGCTTTGAGCAAAATGAGTTACTTTATTAAGCGCTTTTGAGTTTAATGCCTCATGATGTACAACTTCATTTTTATAAACAACATATTGACCATTAAAACAAATATAAGAATCAATTTGTAATTCAATTAAGACATCTTTAATCATAAATGGCGCTCTACCTGTAGCGATAATAATTTCATGGCCATTCTCACGAGCTTGCAATACGGCTGTTTTCGCACTTTCAGGTAGTTTTTTGTCTGAGTTATATAGTGTTCCGTCAATATCAAAGAAACATATTCTTTTCATTATTTAAAAACGTCCTTTCTAATGAATATTCTGTCAATTATGCGGGAAGCCTTTACAATACTTGCAAAAAATCGTATAATGAGGTATAAGGAGTGATTTGCCATGTTAAAGCGTCTAAAAAAGAAATTATT
>JBEVEQ010000310.1:0-4914 GCA_040512715.1 Paenisporosarcina sp.
AAGCAATCGCCGGTGATACTGGTGGAGCTATCAAAGGAAATATTATTGATGTATTCATGCCAAACGAACAAGAAGCATTAAACTGGGGTAGAAAAACAGTTACCATAAAAATTTTAGATTAATAGAATAATAAATAAGACGAGCCTAGTGCTCTTCTTTTTTTATTGGTGTATTCCTAATTTTACCGAATAAGTATAGTATTAGATGAAGCGAGGTTTTTTAAAAAATTGGATTCCACTTTAGTGAAATAAATCTGCTTACATCTCATATACATCAATTATTGGGGGAATGAAAAATGAAACAGCCAACGTATGTTCAAGAAAATGAAAACCTGAATCCGTTTTTTTCGATTTGGTTTTCAACGCGAAAGACCATTCGCTATGCACTTGAGAACAAGTCATTGAAATACGCGCTCATTCTTACGGCTATTTCAGGAATACCAAATGGATTTAATGCCTTTGGAGAACTAAGTTCTGAATTAAATATTCATTTGTGGGTCTTGATTTTAGGTTCCATCATATTAGGTCCTTTGTTGAGTTTATTGGGATTAGGAATATCAACGGTTGTTCTCACTTATGTAGGAAAATGGTTGGGCGGAGTTGGAACGTTAAAGGAAATGGCAAAGACTATGGGAATAACGACAATTCCAACTATTTGGTTATCTCCCTTCTTTATATTATCTTCGATTTTCACTTACAACGGAATATTTCAATTAGATTCGCCGAGTGGTTTTACCTCTGGAGCAGTCATATGGATGATTCTTTCGTCACTTATCCTCTTCGGTTTTGGTATTTGGATGATTATATTACAAAGCCAAGCAATTGGAGAAGTTCATCAGTTTTCTAGTTTAAGAGGTTTTGGAACACTTATTATTCCATCGGTCGTATTATTCATTATTTTGTTCATTGTCTTAATGGTCTTTTTTACAGCAGTAGTGATATAGTCAAAAGCCGGTAATGTACAAAAAGTAAGCGATATTATTTGGAATACAGCAGGTGGTTATCTCGCTGCAGAATTAATGTTAGATGATATTGAAAATTATTTCGAATAAACTTACTTAAGAGTCTACACTTTGACAATTCAGAATTGTCAAAGTGTAGACTCTTTTTTATACTGATAAGAAAGTATATGTTTATGAATATCAGTATAAGAAAAGACATAGCTTGCACTATTTTGGGTGCAAGCTATCTTTCTAATGATAAGATGATGACACGAAGGGGTGATGAATATGGCGAACGGACAAAATCGCGCAGATGTAAAACCAGGTATTGAAGTATATGAGATTTTAAAGAAAGACCAACGTTCTGGTGTGAAAACGAAAGGCATTGTTAAAGATTTATTAACAAATTCTCCGAATCATCCTCATGGTATTAAAGTACGGTTAGAGGATGGACAAGTAGGACGAGTTTGTGAGATTCTCTAACGTTTACTAAGTGAGAGTGGGATGTAAATGAAATTCTATGTCGCATCGAGTTTTCAAAATATAAATCAAGTTCGTACCATTACAAAGGAACTTATACAAATTGGTGGACATCTATCATACGACTGGACATTAAATGAGCGTGCGGATTCAATTGAGGATTTACAAAGAATTGGCTCTCTCGAAAAAGCTGCAATTGAAGATTCTGAGTTGGTTATCATTGTATTACCAGGAGGAAATGGGACACATATAGAACTAGGATTGGCTATTGCGGGGAAGAAGAAAATAATTCTTTTTTCACCGGATCATAAAATAATGGATGCCGAAACCTCAACCACATTTTATCATTTACCCGAAATAGAGAAATGTTTTGGATCTATTGAGAAGTGTATAGATAAAGTAAAGTTCATATTCCCAAGCTAGGAGGAATGAAAAATGAGACAAATTATTGCTTTAGGTGGTGGCGGTTTCTCGATGGAACCGGAAAATCCTTTATTGGATCGATATATTTTAAGTCATAGCAAGAGTGATAAACCAAAAATTTGCTTTATCGGAACAGCCAGTGGGGATGCCGAAAGCTATATTGAACGATTTTACCATTCGTTTCGAGGGGAAAGTTGTGAGCCTACTCATTTGTCATTATTTAAACCTCATACGCGAGATATTAAAAGTTTCGTGATGGAACAGGACATTCTTTACGTAGGTGGAGGCAATACAAAAAATCTGATGGCTTTATGGCGTGAATGGGAATTAGATGTTATTATTCGTCAAGCTTATGATAACGGAACCATTTTAGCAGGTTTAAGTGCTGGCTCACTTTGCTGGTTCGAAGAGGGAGTAACAGATTCGTATGGTTCGGGTCTTGAGACGATGGCATGTCTTGGGATTTTACGTGGCAGTCATTGCCCTCATTATGATGGTGAAGAAGGTCGCCGTCCTGCTTATCAAGCATTCATAAAAGAAGGTAAGATTGGCAGCGGATTTGCTGCGGACGATGGGGTCGCGCTTCATTTTATTGATGAAGAGTTGAATAAAATTGTGAGTTCACGTCCAAATGCAGCGGGATATCGAGTCGATAAAGACAAAGAAACAAAACTTTCAACCATATATTTAGGTTCTGAAGATTAAGAATTGAGGTTTCACTTGTAAACCCCTCCTTTCTAAGCGTGAGGAAATGGAAGAAGTGATTGATGAATTTGGCTTTGCTACTCTCTTTCCCATACATGATGGAGAACCTTCTGCAACCCCATTACCTCTTTTTAACCAGAGATGGACGTGAAATAGTGGAGAATTTTGCTAAAGGCAATACACAATGGAAGGACCTTGATGACCAGTCTACTTGTCGTTTTTAAGGTCCTCACTGTTAATCTCGCCTTCCTGGTAAGATACCCAAAATACGGTCCCAGCCTGGAATTATATAACAGTCCGTGTTAGAGGGAAGGGTAATATAATGAAAGAAGAGGATCCCGACTTGGCCATCGATGGTTCATTTATATGAGGACGTATCAAGTGACTATAATTAAATGAAGTGGATCCCGACTTGATTGCAAACCTTTCAAAAGGGGTTGTGGGCTTTACTATTTCCATCGATCAGATGGAAGGAAAAGCGAAAGTTGAGTCAAAATCATTCGAAGGAACGACGGAAGCGGGTATTAACCGCTCTAAATAACACGAAAATCCCTAGAACGCGAAATTGCAAAGTGGATTGACCGATGATCTTTCCCTTCAATAAAAGGAGTTTAATCATGGAAATTCGAAAATTGACTGGTGACGATGCATCAGAATATTGGCGATTACGGATAGAAGCTTTACAACAAGATCCGGAAGCATTTGCCACTACATACGAAGATGCAATGGCACGAGTAGATCCTTTAGCAGGAGTAACACGTAATTTAAATTCGAAGGAAAGTGCAACACTCGGTGCATTTTTAGGGGAAGAGCTCGTTGGTACGATGACTCTTGCAGCAGAAAGTGCACCGAAACTACGTCATCGACTCAATTTGTTTGCTGTATATGTAACGCCAAAGGTTCGTGGTCAAAAAGTTGGAGCGAAATTATTACACGAAGTCTTAGAGTTTGCTAGACAATGGCCGGGTGCAGAAAAAGTCAATTTAACCGTTGTTTCTTCTAATGAGCCTGCTATTCGATTGTACGAGCGAGTTGGGTTCGTTTCTTTCGGATTTGAAAAGAACGCGATGAAATCCGGTTCTAGTTATGTTGATGAAGTGCATATGAATCTTCTATTCTAACGAATTCGAATCAAGTATTTTGGAGGAATGAAATGAACGTAATTGATTTACATTGTGATGTCTTATATAAATTATCTATCATGGATAAACCGGTATCATTTATTAATGATCCTTCTCTCCAAGCCAATAAAGAGAGACTTATTGCCGGAAATATACGAGTTCAATTTTTTGCGATTTATGTTGCACCAGGTCTTTCTCCACAACAACAATTTATGTCGGCACTACGCCAAATTGAATTATTTCACTCACATATTCTGGCACCGAATAATGATATCGTTCATATTACGGAATGGTCTCAACTAGATCAACTGGGTGAACAAGAAATAGGAGCAGTCCTCACTTTGGAGGGCTTAGATTCAATCGGTGACAGTCTAGAAAAGTTGAAGGTCTTATTGAAAGCCGGTGTTAAACTAGTAGGATTGACTTGGAACCAAGCAAATGCCGTTGCGCATGGTGCAGATGAGCCGCCACACTTAGGTTTAACTTCCTTTGGTCGTCAAGTTGTGGATTTGTTAAATGAACGGAATATATTGGTTGATGTATCCCACTTAAATGAACAATCATTCTGGGATGTTATGAAGGTAGCAAAGCATGTTATTGCTAGTCACTCCAATGCTAGAGTTCTTTGTGATCATCCTCGAAATTTATCGGATGATCAAGCACGAGCATTGGTTAATAAGGGTGGACATATTCATCTTGTTTATTTTCCGATGTTTATAAATAAAGAAGTAGAAGTTGTTACCCTTGAGGATTTCATGAAGCATTTTGTGTACTTAGCTGACCTTGTTGGTGTTCAACATCTTGGACTAGGTTCAGATTTTGATGGTATCTCAGTCTTTGTTGAAGATTTACACGACGCGAGTCAGACACAGCGAGTCATTCATGCATTAAGAAATCATTTCAAAGAAGAGCAAATTCAAGGGATTGCATCAGATAACTTTAAAAAATATATTAAAAAAGTGATTGCTACTAGCTAGCGATCACTTTTTTCCTTGATAAGAAAGTTTAAGTTTCAGATATCCGTATAAATACAAATTGATTATTCGATTTTGGTGTTAGTTGTTTCTATCTAATGGTGTATTTCTGAAACTTTTTATTCGTGAACTCGTAAGTAATACTAGTACATCTAAGAAAAGAGGAATTCACATGGGGTTAACCCTTTTGTATAGTATTGTCGTGGCTTTTGTAGCTGCGTTGCTCATCATGCCGATGACATTACCTAATGAAAAGAAAAAAGGAATTATT
>JBEVEQ010000322.1:0-6098 GCA_040512715.1 Paenisporosarcina sp.
TTCAAAACCTAATTGTCGATATAGTTTTAATTCTCGTACCGTTCCTGAAATGACGGCTGCACCATACCCTTTTTCGTAAGCATAGTCTGCGAATGCACGTGCAAGTAAGAAAAAGACACGTCCATTACGATATTCTTTTCGAACCGAGAGCAAGCGAATTTCACATAGCTTTCCTTCTAGTGCTTCCTTGGGTAACGCCTGTTCCACTAATCCTATCTTTCCATCAAGAGAAAAAGGTCGCTGATCACGAAGCGCAATCATTCCAATAAGTTGTTGATCTTTTAAGACAATTAAATAAGTATTTTCATGATGAAAAGCATCCTGTCGTTTTCCACTCGGATTCGGTTCATGTTGCGGAATTTCTTCCACGAACGTCTCATAATTCAATTTAGCGATTTCCTCGAATTCACGTTCGCTTCGAGCTATTTTGCACCAATACATATACGCACCTTCTACCATTTGTGAATGTAAACGTTTGATAACCAATAAAGTTCGAACTTTAGTAAACTTACTCACTATCAATTTCAGTGTAAACCACTTTAGCCTAATAAAGAATATACGAATTCACATAAATTAATATATAAAACCTTTTTTTGCAAAATAAAAGACCACAACCCCAATCGGTCATGATCTTATCCTTTGTTATCTTAATCGGAAATCACCCGAACTGGTGCGAGCTAGAATCTTTGGCTCTTTTGTTCCCTTGAAGCCATGGATTCGATGGTCTTTTTTCACTTCATATTGAAGGTCTTGTATTTTGACTCGTCCATCACCCGATGAGCTATTAAATACAACTTCTACATGTTCAGGTGTATGCTGAAGGTCTATCTTGATATCTCCACTAGTTGACCTTAATTCCATATCATCTAGTAACTGACTCAATTCTATTTCTACATCTCCAGAGGTAGATTGAACATCCAACTTGCCACTGCACTCGAGAACATTTACATCACCAGAAGTTGACTCGGCTCGAATAATAGTAGCCATGGACTTCTTCACTTCCACATCTCCACTTGAGGATTGGTGTGACATTAGGTGTGCTTTTACGCTGCTAATGGTTACATCCCCACTACTCACTTTCGTTTTTAAAGTATTCCTTACATTCACGCCTTCTACAATAATATCACCGGAAGACGCTTGTAGGTGAACTGAATTAAGATGCACATTTTCCAAACAGATATCACCTGATGTTGATTTCATCATGACATCTTGATTGAACTTAACTGGTAGTTTAACCTGCAAAGTTAAACTAATTCGGTTAAAGCCTGTCATCCATTTTCTTTCCTTCAATTTAGCTTCAATTGTAAGAGTGGAGCCACTTTGTCTGACAAGCAGCTGCAAGTCCTCTTTCAATGAGCTACTTACCTTCCCCGATAATACAAGTTGGATTTCCTCTTGGTCCGTTTGTGTCACTTCCATATCAATGAAAGAGCTACTTATTTCTATTTGTTCAACTTGATTGACCGATACGATTTCTTCTTGGTGTACATCTTTCACGTGACCAAAAAAACCTTCAGATTTAACGATTGCAAACATGCTTATTCCTCCTCGACCTGTTTTGTACTTCTTACTTTATCAAAGATATCTTCCATATTTATCCGTCTCAAGGCTGAGTAGGAAACAGACGCAAGTTGTGTTTTCTTTCAGACTCAACATAATTTTTTTATAAACACTTTCCATGAAGTTTGTCATTTGTATAAATGAGGTAAACTAGATGCACCAGGGAGGTTAAAGATTGGCAATGTCCTTCTTTCTTTGATTTCAATAAGCTATACTTATGAAAATAAAAGTACGTTTTTTAGGAGGCCCTAAATGTTTGCGAACATGCTCAGTATCGGTATTGCAGCTACCATCATTTTAAATATATTTTTAGCAATCGTTTTAATTTTTTTAGAGCGTCGTGACGCTTCTGCTACATGGGCGTGGTTAATGGTATTATTTTTCATTCCAATTCTCGGATTCCTCGTGTACTTACTTTTAGGACGTCAATTGCGTAAAAAGCATTTATTCCGCTGGGAAGGCCGAGATAAAATCGGTATCGATAAATTAATAGATTATCAGCTAGAAGCAATTGAACAAGGAACTTTTGAATTTAAACTAGATGATGCATTAGATTACAAAGATTTAATCAACATGCATCTACGAAATAATCATGCGGTGTTAACTCAAGATAATGCTGTCCAAATATTCAATGATGGAGAAGCTAAATTCAATGCCTTAATAAAGGATATGGAACAGGCAAAGGATCATATTCATGTTCAATACTACATCTTCCGTTTAGATCGTTTAGGACAGCGTATTTATGACGTGCTGATTAGTAAAGCCAAACAAGGTGTGAAAGTTAGAATATTGTTTGATGATATGGGATCTCGCAGTCTTAGAAAAAGACATTTGAAAGAACTTGTTGATTTAGGCGGTGAAGTAGAGGCATTCTTCCCTTCCCTTTTACCCCTTGTCAATCCACGGTTAAATTATCGCAATCACCGTAAAATTGTGGTTATTGATGGACGTATCGGATACATTGGTGGTTTTAATGTTGGAGATGAATATCTTGGGATAAATCGTAAATTCGGCTACTGGAGAGATACTCATTTACGCTTAGAGGGAAGTTCTCTACATCCGCTCCAAACCCGGTTTATTTTAGATTGGAATCAAGCATCTGCGAATCAAGATATTGAGTATTCTGATAGGTATTTCCCTGCCATCCCGTTAAAAGGTTCAGTTGGTTTACAAATCGTTTCAAGTGGTCCTGACTCGGAATGGGAACAAATTAAAAATGGATATTTAAAGCTTATGGCGATGGCAAAAGAATATATCTATATTCAAACACCATATTTCATACCAGACGCTAGCTTTATGGATACCTTACGAGTTGCTTGTTTATCAGGAATTGATGTTCGAATTATGATTCCAAATAAGCCGGACCATATGTTTGTTTACTGGGCCACGTATTCTTATATAGGACAATTATTAAAAGCTGGAGCCAAAGTATATATTTATGACAATGGATTCCTACATTCGAAAATGATAGTCGTGGATAATGAAGCGTCTACTGTGGGTACTGCGAATATTGATGTTCGTAGCTTTAAATTAAACTTTGAGGTGAATGCATTTATCTATGACCGTGAAACTTCACGTCAGCTCGCAGAATTGTTTGAACAAGATATGCTATTATCAACCGAACTTACGATGGAGAGGTATGAAGGGCGATCAAGGCTAATCAAAATGAAAGAATCTTTCTCTCGCTTGCTATCACCTATTTTATAATTGAATATCCTTTAAAAGACCGTCAGTTGTGGTTATACACGTTGGCGGTCTTTTCTGTTCTATCAACTATCCTCATTTTGTGCTATTATGTACGATGTATCAAAATAGAAAGAGGTTCGCAAACTCCCTCTATAAAAAACTAAGGTGAAAACTGTCGATTTTACTATGCAGTTTTTTTGTTTTGATTGAACAAAATCCTGGAAATTTCTTATCCAATTTCCTGTTCGCCTAAACTGGAGAAGCCGAATACTCATTCTTCCAAAGGAGAAATGAGCGATGAAAAAAGAAAAAGCAGTAGTTGTATTTAGTGGAGGACAAGATAGTACGACTTGTCTGTTTTGGGCCTTAACCCAATTTGAAGAAGTATATACCGTAACCTTTGATTATGGACAAAGACATATAGAAGAAATTACTTGTGCAAAAGAAATAGCAGATCAGTTGAATGTTCCATTCAAACTCTTGGATATGAGTTTAATCAACCAACTTTCTTCCAATGCGCTCACAAGAAGTGATATTGAAATCACGGATGGTAAGGATGGCGAATTGCCTTCTACTTTCGTTCCTGGCAGAAATCATTTATTCCTTTCTTTTGCAGCCGTTTACGCGCAATCAATTGGAGCACGTCACATTATTACTGGCGTTTGTGAAACAGATTTCAGTGGATATCCTGATTGTCGTGACGTTTTCGTAAAAGCATTAAATGTTTCGATAAACTTAGCGATGGATACTTCTTTAGAATTCCATACACCGCTCATGTGGTTAAATAAAGCGGAAACTTGGAAATTAGCTGATGAGTTAGATGCACTTGACTTTATTCGAACAAAAACTTTAACCTGCTATGAAGGCGTTCGTGGAGATGGCTGTGGCACTTGCCCATCATGTGTATTACGCGCCAATGGATTAGCCACTTACCTTGCCGAAAAACAAGGGAGTGACATATCATGATGCAACAGTTCTATCCTCAAACTCAACATTCGTTTCGATACGAATTAAATAAAGACATGCATTTGTCAGCCGCTCACTTCATTCCTCATACGGATGCTGGGAACTGCCAATACATGCATGGGCATACGTATTTTTTCAATATCACGATAGCTGGCGACGAACTAGATGAAATGGGATTCTTGATTGATTTTAAAGAACTGAAAAATCTAATTCACAAACGCTATGATCATACAGTTTTAAATGAACACCCTGAATTTAAAAATACGTTTCCTACAACTGAACGAATCGCTGAACAGGTATGGACGACGATTTCAAATCATTTAAAAACACGTCCAAATCAACCAAAGTGTTTACAAGTACTAGTTCGTGAAACGCCTACAAGTTATGTAGTGTACCGTCCGAAACTGGAGGACTTATTATGAAAATTCCTGTAATGGAGATTTTTGGTCCAACGATTCAAGGTGAAGGGATGGTCATTGGACAAAAAACAATGTTCGTTCGCACGGGTGGATGTGACTATTCATGTTCATGGTGTGATTCTAAATTCACATGGGACGGTACAGGAAAATGTACCGCAATTAAAGCAGAAGATATTATTAACACTTTGAAGGAAATTGGTGGAGATACCTTTTCGCATATCACGATTTCTGGTGGTAATCCTGCCCTTCATAAGGGACTCGGAGAATTAGTAGATCAATGTCACGAACAAGGTTGGAAAGTTGCGATTGAAACGCAAGGATCTTTTTGGCAAGATTGGTTGCTATCAATTGATGAAGTCACTATTTCTCCAAAACCACCAAGTTCAAAAATGATGACGGATTTTGATAAGCTCGATACTTTTATTGAAAAACTACAAGATTCGAATAGGAGCTTAAAAGTCGTTATCTTTGATGATGATGATTTTAGCTATGCTGAAATGATTCATTTACGTTATCCAGGAGTCCCATTCTTTTTACAGGTTGGGAATGATGATGTCCTGACGGTTGATGATCAGGCTTTAGTCTCTAATTTATTGAAACGATTTGAATGGTTAATTGATCGGTCGATGAAGTCGGTTGTGATGAACGATGCAAAGGTATTACCTCAATTACATGCTCTTTTATGGGGCAATAAACGCGGTGTTTAAGAAGGAGGAACGAACCATGAGTGGTCGTCAAAAGGAAGAATTGCAAGACATCAGTCTTTTAGGAAACCAAAATGTACAATATGACTTTTCTTATAATCCAGGTATTTTAGAATCATTTGATAATAAACATCAATATCGTGATTACTTCGTGAAATTTAACTGTCCTGAGTTTACATCTCTTTGCCCGATTACAAACCAGCCAGACTTCGCAACGATTTATATCAGTTATATCCCTGATGTGAAAATGGTTGAGAGTAAATCGCTTAAATTGTATTTATTCAGCTTCAGAAATCATGGCGATTTCCATGAAGATTGCATGAATATTATTTTGAATGATTTAGTTAAATTAATGGACCCTCGATATATTGAAGTATGGGGGAAATTTACGCCTCGTGGAGGCATCAGTATCGATCCGTATACAAACTACGGCAAACCTGGAACCAAATACGAAGAAATGGCTGCACATCGCATGATGAATCATGATATGTATCCTGAAACTATTGATAATCGATAAGAATGAAGAATAGACGACTACCGTGAGCCAAAGTGTTCACGGTAGTTTTTTTATGGGATTGGGTAATAAACAGACTTGCATAAGAGTGCACAAATTCCATTGTTATAGCACTCACGGGGCTGTATAGTTGAAGTCTAAAAGGAATTATACGTTGCAATAGAGAAACATATATGTAGAGGTGGCTTAGATATGAAGAAAAGGAACACTATTTTCATTGTTTCTATTGTCTTATTATTCTTTATTATC
>JBEVEQ010000004.1:0-3859 GCA_040512715.1 Paenisporosarcina sp.
ACTACCGTCATGGTGGTATCCTACCAATGGTACTTCGTGACAAATTAAAAAATTAAAACATTTTAAAAGGCTGTCCTTCGGGGCAGCCTTTTTTCGCTAGCAAAGATTAGCAAATCCATCGTTCATTTAACACATTTTTTATATACATAATTAGAACTAAACTGCTAATATAGAATTATTAAAGTTTTCTTAATAGAAAGAGGCTCCTTATTATGATAGATGTAAATCTTAACAAAAATGATCAAATTCGCTCTGTAAAATTAGAGTCTTTTTTACAAGTCATTCCCTTAATTCATAATATGTTACCTGATATTGGCATCGGATTGACCAATACAGAAGAGTGGTTAGTTTACTACCCAGGTAAGAAAATTGATATTGGGGCTAAAAAAGGGTTGAAAATTAACCCACTTGAACCGTTAGCAGAATGTATTACTGATAACAAAGTCATTGAGGCACTAGTACCTGTTGAATTCTTTGGTATTCCTTTTACTGGGTTAGCTTCACCAATTACAGATGGTAACGAAGTTATCGGGGCACTTGCCATTCAACTACAAAAACAAAACGAACAGGAATTACGTAATATTTCTGATCAGATTGTTGAATTCATTACAAAAGCCAACGAACGTGTAACAGATATAGCCAAAGGGGCAGAAGGACTTAGTGAAATTAGCTCTACTTTACTAGAACAATCAAATCATACATCATCTGAAATGAAACAAACGGACGAGGTTATTGGTTTTATAAAAAATATTGCGGATCAAACAAATCTTTTAGGTCTTAATGCAGCAATTGAGGCTGCAAGAGCAGGGGATATGGGACGAGGTTTTGGGATTGTTGCAGATGAAATCAGAAAACTTTCGAAAGAAACAGTTTCTTCTACTGAAAAAATTCGAAATACTCTCGAAAATATTCAACGATCTATGAGTGAAATAACTTTATCCGTAGAAAAAGTTGTTTCTGTTGGACGTGAACAAGCTTTATCTACAGAAGAAATATCAGTTTTTATCAATCAAATTGAAGAAATGAGTAAAGAACTTAATAAATACGCTTCTGAATTATAGAAAGACCTTAAAAACCACTTAATCTAAAGGTGGTTTTTTCACTTATAAAGGTAATATTTACTGGCTATGTTAAAGGTAAAGGTTGATTTAAAATACACATAAAAAATGAGCTGGAAAATGTATCTCCAAGCTCATTTCACTTTGGTATTTTTTTCACTAAGCACCCGTTAGTTAATAAGTGTATCCAAATTATTTCACTGGCACCCAGATTTCCATCTCATACTCATTTGTTTCTTCTTTTCCAAACATATTAGTTTTTACTATTTCAATTTCAGGCATGCCCTCTTTTATTGTATATCCTTCATTATCAAATACTTGCCATAGCTTCCCATATGTATTTGAAATCCCCTTAGATGGACCAATATGTTTAAATACAACATATTTTTGTTGGGGAAAGGTGTGCAATGTCATTCCTTTTTCAACTTTCTCGTAATCGACTGACTCTATCTCAATTCCGCAAGTATAGAAGTAATGGTCACTCCTTGGAGGAAGGCAAACACCTACAATCTTATCTACATTGTTTTCAATAATAAATTTTTTAGATTTTTGCCATAAATCAGGAATTGGATAAATGATGTTACCACTCCATTTTCCTGCCGAGCTATAACCTATTAATACAAATGCTTCCTTTACAATTTCCTTAAATTCCATAACAAATCCCCACCTTTTTGAAAATTAAACCTCTTGGTAAGTATATTAAAAGTAAATCTATTTTCCCTGTCTTTTTTTGCTATTTACTGACTATATTTCCAAGCTAATTAATTCATCTTTTTACCATTCTCTTATTGAACTAACCTGCCCCGTTAGTTTAAGTGTAACATTTCACAAACAAAATCATCTCACTAAAAATCAACCCTAGCTTTTAACATAGCCTATTTATTAAATGAATAGTCATTCAATTCGGTATCTTCCTGTGATACACTTCAAATAGATAAAGAGATTGATCATGATAGGAGTGTTGTAAATGAGATTGAAAGATAAGGTGGCAATTATCACAGGAGGGGCTAATGGAATTGGTCTAGCGGCCTGTATAAAATTTGCGATTGAAGGAGCTAAAGTCATCATGGCTGATTTTGATGAGCAGGCTGGACGCATACAAGAGAACTCCTTAAAAGAACAAGGGTACGATGTTACGTTTTTGAAAGTGGACGTTGCTGATCGAACGAGTGTAGATTTACTCGTAACTAATACACTTAAAACATACGGAACAATCGATATATTAATAAACAATGCAGGTATTACGAAGGATTCCATGTTTCTTAAAATGGAATCATCAGATTTCCAGCGTGTATTAGATGTAAATATTAATGGTGTATTCAATTGCACACAGGCTGTTATTCCTCATTTAATTGAAAAAGCGAGTGGTAAAATTATTAATACATCTTCAGTTACGGGCGTATACGGAAATGTGGGTCAAACAAATTATGCAGCATCCAAGGCAGCAGTAATTGGTATGACCAAATCGTGGGCAAAAGAGTTTGGTCGAAGAGGAATACAAGTTAATGCTGTAGCACCAGGGTTTATTGCTACAAGTATGGTAGAAAAAATCCCTCAACCTATGCTTGAGAAGATGGCTTCCGCAGTTTCCTTACAACGACTAGGTCAACCAGAAGATGTTGCTAATGCGTATTTGTTTTTAGCATCAAGCGAAGCAGATTATATTACTGGACATGTTCTTCATATTGACGGTGGAATTATGATGTAATGAGAAATCATGAGCAAGGCTATTTATACTTTGTTTTTGTATAATAGTACTTGAGGTGACTTATACATGTTTATTAGCGAAAAAGAAGTAGAGGTTCGTTATGCAGAAACAGACCAGATGGGCGTTGTTTATCATGCGAATTATTTAGTTTGGATGGAAATCGGTCGAACCAGTCTTATCGAGAATCTAGGCTATACATACGCCGGACTTGAAAGTGAAGGCTACTTAGCTCCAGTTACAGATTTAAGTATTCAATATAAAGCATCAATAAAGTATGGTCAGACAGCAATAGTTCGGACTTGGGTGGAATCACATGGTAAATTGCGTACCACTTATGGTTATGAGATTTTGCATAAAGATGGAACAATAGCGGCTTTGGCAAAATCTGAACACGTATTGGTGAAAAAAGAATCATTTAGACCAGTTTCACTAAAAAAAGTTGACCCTGCATGGGACGCTAAATATTCTGAAATTGCAAGGGTGAAAAATTAATGGCTTTTGGAATAAAACGTAACGAGTTAATGTTATGGAAAGAAGCAGTCAGTCGAGGAGAAATCGCTTTTCTTACCCATTATTGGCTTGATGAACGATTCCCTGGCTGTAAGACTGTTACAAAGGTTGGCTGTTCAGATGTCAATCGGTTAATTCAATGGGGAAAACAATATGGACTGAAACCAGAGTGGATTGATTATAAAGAGGCTTATCCTCATTATGATTTATTTGGACATTATCAAGAAAGTATTTTGAGTAAAGAAGGTATGATAAATCAGCTTAAACGTTTCGAGTAAACTAGAAAACCACTATGTATATTAACATAGTGGTTTTTGGATTCATTTTTGGTATGAATAAGTGAGTTCTTTTATCTTTGGATCAATATCAACAAGTAGATCGTGTCCGTCAAAATACCATTCATCATGTTCTTCAATGTAAAAGTGGATGTCATCTTCAATTTGCTCAACAGAGATTTCCATCGGTTCCTCTTTTGTGACACCTAAAGAGAATCCGGCATGCAATGAACTCGAACCTCCATAGCGAGCGTAAAAGCGAATATGTTCGCCTTTTTTTGTTTCCATCTCTTCTTTAAACCAAGTCA
>JBEVEQ010000020.1:0-2901 GCA_040512715.1 Paenisporosarcina sp.
AATAAGACGTCTGTAGTTGAGTATTAGTTGCATATCAAACTACAGTACTCCTAATTATACAGCGTTTAGTTCATTCAGTAAAAGAAAAAGTTTGTATCATTTAGATGACATTCTCGAGAAATTCTTCTCCGACATGTTCTAATTCCGCTTGTCCATTCGTTATTTCTGTCATCCATGCTCGGAAATTGTCTTCTTTATTTGCCGGCGTAAAGATATATATTTCGACAGATTCGGCATATTCAATGCGATCGAGAGGATACTCTGAATTTCTGATTTCATTTTCCACTTTTCCTAGCCACGTGTAATCAATCGAAACCTTCATTATACAATGTAATGTTCTTTCGACCACTTGAGCTGCGGAAATGCCTTCGGTGGTAGCTTTTCCATAAGCTCGAATGAGACCACCTCCACCAAGCTTTATTCCACCGAAATATCTAGTCACCACTACAACTGTATCTTTTAAGCCTTGTTTTTTTAAAACTTCTAACATGGGGAATCCCGCCGTTCCACTAGGTTCTCCATCATCATTGGCTTTTTGGATATTGTCATGTTCGCCAATCATATAAGCAGAACAGTTATGGTTAGCATTTTTGTGTTGGTTTTTGATATTATCAATAAAAGACTGAGCTTCTTGTTCAGTTTCTGCCCGGTTGACATAGGTAATAAATCGGGATTTTTGTATAATTAATTCTGACTCACCGTACCCTTTTACCGTTTTGTAATCATTTCGCAAACACTTCACATCCTTACTGACATCTAGTTGTCATGCAATTTTAATATTTAAAAGTAGTCATAGTGATATAATAAGTTCTAGCCCTTGCAGGAATAAAGGCGTAGGTGACGAATGATACATATATGAACAAAAAGTCACCCTTCAGACAAATCGGACAATCGAGCATCAAAGGAGAATCATTATGTCTGGGAATCGAGTTGATATCAAGTCTTTGGATCGTATATTCAGTCAAATGGTTGAAACGATGGACCAGTCCAAAAATGATATCTTTATTATAAGTGAACAGAGCCGCCAAAGCTTTGAACAAATGAAAAAAGAATTAGAACTTGTTCGAGAAAGTATTTCGCTAGTGATTACAGAAGGGGATATTCTAGAGGAAAAGACTAGATATTCTCGAACTCGCTTAGCTGAAGTATCGAAACATTTCAATACATTTTCAGAGGTTCAAGTACGTGAGGCATATGAATTAGCCAATAATCTACAAATAAAGTTGTCCATTAATCGGACAGAAGAAAAACAACTTCGTGAACGACGTGACGATTTGGAACGCCGATTGCAAGGGTTGCTCGAAACCATTCAGCGAGCAGATCAACTCGTTACACAAGTGAATGTAGTCATGAATTATTTAACATCTGATTTGAAAAATGTAGGACAAGCGCTTGAAACGGCAAAATTAAAGCAAGATTTCAGCTTGAAAATTATTCAAGCTCAAGAAGAAGAACGAAAAAGACTTTCTCGTGAAATTCACGATGGACCTGCCCAAATGATGGCGAATGTTTTATTAAGGTCCGATTTAATTGAGCGAACGTACCGAGAAAAGGGTGTAGAAAAGGCATTAGTCGAATTAGCTGATTTAAAAATGATGGTTCGAAATGCTCTATCAGAGGTGCGACGAATTATTTACGACTTACGACCAATGGCATTGGATGATTTAGGATTAATTCCTACCCTCAAAAAATACTTAATGACTATCGAAGAATATAACATGGGGTGCCAAATACACTTTCAATCCATGGGGGAAGAACGTCGAATCATCAGTAATTTTGAAGTAGCGATATTCCGGTTAGTTCAAGAATCAGTAACCAACGCAACCAAACATGGGAAGTGTAATCAAATTTGGGTGAAGGTTGAATGGCGTAATGAGGCCGTGAACATACTGGTGAAGGACAATGGAACTGGTTTCGATCCGACACTAGTTCAAGACTCATCATTTGGCTTGCTTGGGATGCGAGAACGCATTGATTTAATTAAAGGTGAGATGACTGTGACTTCTGCACCAGGCAAAGGAACGACCATGATGTTTCGAATTCCATTAATTGAGGAAAAGACAGATAAGGATTATTTGCCGATATAGGAGGAAATGACGATGACAAAAATTATAATCATAGATGACCACCAATTATTCCGCGAAGGTGTAAAGCGGATTTTAGATTTTGAAGATTCATTTGAAGTAATAGCTGAAGGTGGAGACGGTGGAGACGCTATCGGTCTTTATGAAAAATATTCTCCAGATGTTATCCTAATGGATATAAATATGCCACGTAAAAATGGTGTAGAAGCAACTGGCGAATTAATGGAAAAATACCCTGAAGCGAAAGTGATTATGCTATCCATTCATGATGATGAGTCATATGTTACGCATGCACTAAAAACCGGTGCACTTGGTTATATGTTAAAAGAAATGGACGCTGATGCGATTGTTCAAGCAATTAAAGTTGTAGCACAAGGTGGATCTTATTTACATCCAAAAGTTACGCGCAATTTAGTAGCTGAATTCCGTCGCTTAAGCGAGCGTGAGAATAAAGGAAGCTTCCATCAATCAGAAATCCGTCGTCCATTCCATTTACTGACGAAACGCGAATGTGAAGTTCTTCAATTATTAACAGATGGACAAAGTAACCGCACGATTGGTGAAACATTGTTCATCTCTGAGAAAACAGTTAAGAACCATGTATCAAGCATACTGCAAAAAATGAATGTAAATGATCGTACACAAGCCGTAGTAACAGCTATAAAAAATGGTTGGGTTGAAGTGCGATAATAGTAAATTTGATTGAATCCGCTCACGGTTTGTGAGCGGATTTTTGTTTTGGAGTGGGTTTTGGAGGCTAATCTAGTAAATCTTATGGTTAATCTAGTAAATCTTATGGTTAATCTAGTAAATTTTC
>JBEVEQ010000033.1:0-8537 GCA_040512715.1 Paenisporosarcina sp.
TACTTTTCAGGACTGACCCCAGTTAACATAAGTAAATAGACAATAACACCGGAAAGAATGAGAGTAGAAAGTTTAAACGTTTTATAGCCTATTTTCGTTTGCATTTTTTTACTCCATTTTTGCATTCACTCACCTCAATCTCTAGCTACTAGTTTAACAAGAATATTTTTTATTTACACAAATATTTAACTAATTTTTCCAAAGTAAATGTTTAATTGGTTTATGTATAATTATACGATATATAAAGAATGTTAGATTCATTCATTGATAAGATAATGATAAAAACACAGCTTGCACCCACAAATGGTGCAAGCTGATGTCATTTCTCATACTGATAACCCGAAAAGTTATGCTTTCTTTTCTGTGTGAAAAAACAGCTGTCCTTATTCAGACGGCTGTTCTTCATATGCTTGAATTATTTTCGCCACTAAAGGATGACGAACTACATCACCCTGTTCGAGCATTTGGAAGTGTATTCCCTTTACCTGACCTAAAATTTTTTCGGCAACAATTAAACCTGATTCGGCACCACGAGGTAAGTCGATTTGCGTTTTATCCCCAGTAATGACCATTTTCGATCCAAATCCAAGTCGAGTTAAAAACATTTTCATTTGAGCTTTTGTTGTATTTTGAGCTTCATCTAAAATTACAAAGGCATCATCAAGAGTACGTCCTCGCATATAAGCTAGCGGAGCAATTTCGATGGTTCCTCTTTCAATAAACCGAGTTGTTTGTTCTGTTCCCAATATCTCATGTAAAGCATCATATAATGGACGAAGATAAGGATCTACTTTTTCCTTTAAATCTCCTGGAAGAAAACCGAGACTTTCACCTGCTTCTACAGCTGGACGAGTTAAAATAATTCGTTTAACATGGCCATTTTTAAGGGCTTGTGTAGCTAGTACTACCGCTAAGTAGGTTTTACCTGTACCAGCTGGTCCAATACAGAAAGTAAGGTCTTTATGACGAATACCTTGTACATACTCACGCTGTCCAATTGTTTTTGCGCGAATAGATTTCCCTTTAATATTACGGGCGATTTCTTCGTCGTAAAGTTCAGAAAAATACTCTAGCGTACCATTAGCACTCATTTCAATTGCAGTACTTACATCACGCTGATTTATATTAATACCCTTACGTATAACTAAAAGCAATTGTTCGATAAGTTGTTTTCCAATCTTCTGTTTTGCTGGTTCACCCATAATCCGGATTGCTTCGCCACGAGTAATAATTTGAATATCCAATTCTTGCTCGATCACTTTCATGTTTCCATCAGAAATCCCCAATAATTGAATAGCTTCATTTGGGTCTTGAACGTGTAATTCTGTCAATTGATCTTCTTGCATGCTCAGTCTCCTTGGTGGATCGGTCGTTTTTGTGCGATATTATCATTTATGTAATACAGTACTTTCCCATTTACTTTATCATTTGTCCAGGTCATGTGTAAAATTTTTTCCTGTTTAATCTGACCAGTTGATGATAAGGAAGTATTAGATTTTATTTGAAGGAGCGGAATAAATGAATTTTGTATCCATTCCTCATCTACTATTTGGGTTTTATTTTCGTAAATAAGATGATGATTTATTTTGAAAACATCGCTAAAAAATTGAATGAACGACTGTAAAGAACGTTTTTCATTATAGGCTTTCCAAGCAGGTTTCACTTGAAAAAATGTGACTTCTTTTCCACTAAGCTCTCTATATTGAATCGTTTTTGGTAACTCAAAAGAAACTTCCATCCAGTAATCAGCATATACTTTACCTTCTGCTCCTACTATCTTCTCGATATTTCCTTGTTTTATAATACCGGAAGCAAGTAAATCACCTTTTTTAACTGTGTCATGAATTTGAACGACTCTTTCTCCAGACTCTAGATCGTAATAGGTAATGACCCCTTTCCTTGTGGCAATCAAATCAGAAGCAGTTTGTTTGGTGGAATACTTTATTTCATTAATTGGAGCAGGTACTGCCTCTAATTGAATTGAACTACCTTTTCTTTTAATATGAATCCAAGATAAATCCTTATTTTTAGCTAGTATAGTTTGTCTAATATCCCCATCACTCGGAATACTCTTTTTTAATGTCCTCTCCTTTACATTTAACTTCAGTAATTCTGAATGGATTTTTGCTTTTCTTTCTTCTGAAACATCTTGAATTCCGACTTCCCACATAACATGGGAACAGAGATAAGGAAATAGGATAAATAACATTAACCCTATCCAAATATATGGTTGAAATTGAATAATGTTTTCGGTATCTGGTCGATTCATTTTTAAGGTTATGCCATATTTTTTTCTCATAATTCTAATCTTTTTTAAGTGATGTTCATGAAATGAAAATTTTATTTTATCTTCTGTAGATGATAATTTAATTATGTCAACTTCTTGTTCTCTTAACGCTTGTAGGAAAGTAAATACATTGGGTCCTTTTTTCACATGACAAACAATAAATCTCTTTTGTAAAATTTTTTTACTCATTGTTTTTGCTCTTTCTTATTTCTATATGTAGAATGTGACTCACTTCAACCTTTAATTCATTTCGATTCATTGAATGTACTCGAATTTCTCCAGCTTCAAGGAATATATCATAACCTTCTCCGCGGAAATGTCCCGAGCGATCAGTTAAATGGAGTAATTCGAAAGGTCCTTTAAAAGATAAATGTTGAAAATTTTCCATTTGAATAATTGGAATTAGCTCTAAGTGTTGATTAATCAAAAAAAAGACCTCCTTATCTTCAGCTTATGCTGATAATAAGAAGGTCATGAGTTAACGTTTAGATTTTGGTGGTGCTAATATTTCTGAAAACACAATGGCCTGAATCACTTCATGACCTGTTTTAGGTAATAAAGATGGAGCTGCTATTTTCTGATTACGCACAGTATCTGTTTTTTGATGTACAGATAATCTCCCAGTCGATTTTCGAGATGAGTCTTCGACCACTTTCGTTGGTTGGTTTGCAGATTTATTTGGTTTGGCTCGTTCAATCGATTGTGACATCGGTTGATTTTGACGAGAAGTCTCTGTTTTGGGTGACCTTTGATTCTGCACTTCTTTAAACACTTCTCTAGCATAATCTTCTATTCTTCTCGCAGACTTCTGATCCAGGGGTTTTGACATAAAAGGCTTAGTTTTGCCATCCGTATCCTCAGTTTTTTTACCTTTAGTAATCATACCAATTACTAGCATAATGATTGCAAAAATGATTCCTTCCAATGCCTCATCCCTCCTTCAAGGGTAAAATCCTATTAGTCTTTCGTCAGATCACTCTGCGTTTTGTCTTTACCGATTTTACTAATGGAATCCCTCATACTTGTATCAGCTTGAAGGTTTTTATAATTCATATAATCCATAACACCAATATTACCTTCACGTAAAGCTTCAGCCATTGCTAAAGGAATTTCAGCTTCAGCACCAACAACTTTCGCACGCATCTCTTGAACTTTTGCAAGCATTTCTTGCTCAGTTGCAACAGCCATTGCGCGACGTTCCTCAGCTTTAGCTTGCGCTATTTTCTTATCTGCTTCAGCTTGCTCAGTTTGAAGTTCAGCCCCAATATTCTTACCGATATCAACATCCGCAATATCAATCGATAAGATTTCAAAAGCCGTACCTGAATCAAGCCCTTTAGATAAAACGGTTTGAGAAATCAAATCTGGATTTTCAAGAACTTTCTTATGGTTTTCACTTGAACCGATTGTAGAAATAATTCCTTCCCCAACACGGGCAACAATTGTTTCTTCTCCAGCACCACCGACTAATCGATCGATGTTCGCACGAACAGTAATACGCGCTTTAGCTTTCACTTCAATACCATTCATTGCGACACCCGCGATAAACGGAGTTTCAATTACTTTTGGATTTACTGACATTTGAACCGCTTCAAGAACATCACGACCTGCTAAGTCAATAGCTGCTGCTCTTTCAAATGGCAAATCGATGTTTGCACGATGAGCCGCAATCAATGCATTTACTACACGATCTACATTACCGCCTGCTAAATAATGGCTTTCAAGTTGATTATTCGTAACTGATAAACCTGCTTTATGTGCTTTAATTAACGGATTAACGATACGAGATGGAATTACTCGACGTAGCCTCATTCCTACTAATGTAAAGATACTTATGCGAACGCCTGCAGCAAGTGCAGAAATCCATAATGCTACGGGAACAAATGTAAAGAAAATTGCAAGTAAAATAAATGCTGCGACAATCAATAAGATAATACCTATTGTCCCTGTTGTAATGCCTTCTATCATAATTATTCCTCCCCTTCTTTCATTTCTCTAACGACTGTTCGAGATCCCTCTACTTTAATTATTTTCACCATTTTACCGCGATCAACATAGCCACCCTCGGTTACAGCATCTATTCTTTCCCCTTCAAGCATAATGGTTCCAGATGGACGTAGAGGGGTCATGCTTTCTGCAATCTTTCCGATTAACTCAAAACGGTTCACGTTAGATACATATCCACGTTCTGTATCCGTAGCATCCGTAAGAATAATCTTATTGAAAAGTTTTAAGCTCTTTCCAAAGAATTTCATGATAACCACCATTCCTACTATTGCGACGATTAATGCAATTAACACAGAAATCCCCATGTGAATTACATTGCCACCCGCAAGCATTATACTGCCAATAATTAGTGCTAGTCCTATTATACCAGCAATGGCACCAGGTAAGAAGAACTCTGCAATAACAAATCCGACACCAAAGATAAATAGGAGCAATGATTCATACCCTGCTAAACCTGCCACCATATGTCCAAAAAAGAAAAGAACGATAGCACTCAGACCCATGAAACCTGCAACACCGAAACCAGGTGAGTACAATTCAACAATCAAACCTAAGCTAGCGATTGATAATAGAATTGGTACAATAATAGGGTTAGTTATAAATCTAGCCACTTTTTCAGCAAAAGTTTCATTTACTGAAATTATAGTAGCATCTGCTACATCTAACTTGCCTAATAACTCATCAAATGAACTGACAGTACCTTCAGAGTATCCGACCTCCAAAGCTTCCTTTGCTGACAGAGTTAAAAGCTCGCCAACGGGTGCTCGATATTCAGGCATATCCACTGCATCATCAGCCATGGCTAGAGCATATTGTGGATCCCTTCCCGAGGATTCTGCTGCTGTTATCATGGATGTAGACCAAGCGCTTTTGGCTTTAACTTCAGCAGCATTGCCTGTAGCATCTATTACTGCAGCTGCCCCAATCCGACCATTAGGAGACATATAGATCTCATCTGCATGCAAAGAGATAAATGCTCCTGCAGATAAAGCATCATCATGGATGTAAGCTATGGTTCGTAGTGGTGTTTCATCCATTAGTTTTGCAATATCTGCTGCAGAATCGACAAATCCACCTGGTGTATCAATTTCTAAGATAACCAATTCTGCTCCTGCATCTTCTGCCTCTTTAAAAGCGCGCTCGAGAAAAGCATATAAGCCTTTTTCTACTTCGTTTTGTATGGGAACCCGGTACACTTCGGCCGCATTTACCGACAAACTTGGTAACAATAATAAAAAAGACATAACGAGCAGTAATATCCCACTTATTCCCCGAGACCTCTTCATATTGATCCTCCTTATATAATGACAAAACGACGTCCACTATTATGTACGGATGAATAGATAAAAAGATTCATTTATTATGTAATAAATTTCATTATATAAACGTGAATCATCATAATATTCATTCCAATAAAATAAGCCAGAAAATCAAATGATTTTCCGGCTTACATATAGGCTTTCTTTAGTCATCAAGTAGTACGTGTTTAGAACGCAGGGAATTTAGGAATTTGTCCACTTACGTTTACGCGCAGCTTCTGATTTCTGTTACGCTTTACGTTTGTCTCTTCAAAAACATGAGCAAAATATTGGTAAGTCAAAAATTAGAATTTACGTTTACGCGCAGCTTCTGATTTCTTTTTACGCTTTACACTTGGTTTTTCATAAAACTCGCGTTTTCTTACCTCTTGAATTGTACCACTTTTAGAAACAGTACGTTTGAAGCGACGAAGAGCATCTTCAAGCGATTCGTTTTTGCGAACGACAGTTTTTGACATCTCTCTTTCCCTCCCTCCGAACACACATCAATACATAACCTAGTGTCATGTACTTTAAAATTATATCGTAAACTCTTAATTAGGTCAATACGTTCAATTTAATTAATAGTCAGAGTTTGAAGTTAGTCCTTGGATAATCTGAACACCAGAACTTGCCCCGATCCGATTAGCTCCTGCTTCAATCATTTTCTCAACTTCTTCAAGGCTTCTAACAGCTCCTGAAGCTTTAACTCCAAGGTTTGGCCCAACAACTTCACGCATTAAAGCAACGTCCTCTACAGTTGCCCCACCCGTTGAGAATCCAGTAGACGTTTTAACAAAATCTGCTCCAGCGTCTTTAGAAATTTGACTAGCTTTCTTAATTTCTTCTTTTGTTAGCAAGCAATTTTCTAAAATAACTTTAACGATTGCTTTTCCTTTAGCAGCATCTACAACCGATTCAATATCACGTTTAACTAGTTCGTAATTCTCTGATTTTAATGCTCCAACATTTAAAACCATGTCAATTTCTCCAGCCCCATTGTTAATTGCATCTGTAGTTTCAAATGCTTTAGTTTCTGGAGTCGATGCGCCTAATGGGAATCCAATAACTGTACATACTTTTACCGGTGTTCCAGCTAATAGTTCTGCAGACGTTTTTACCCATGTTGGATTAACGCATACTGAAGCAAATGTATATTCTTTTGCCTCCGCACATAGTTTTTCTATTTGGTTTTTCGTCGCATCTTGTTTTAATAATGTATGATCGATCATGGAAGCGATATTTTTAGTCAATTAATTTCACCCTTTCGGAAGTTGTCCGTACCTCTTGATATTAACATAGATATCTTTTCATTTCATTAGAAAAATAAACCTCGACCTATGTGGGACAAGGTGATTTTGAAATTTTTTTCTGCTATTCCAACTCATACGAAATTGCAGAAAGAACATATAAAGGCGCAGTTTCTGCTCTTAAAATACGTGGTCCTAAAGAAATCGAGTGGAAACCCTTTTCATGTAATTCGGATATTTCTTTTCTTGATAATCCACCTTCCGGACCGAAAACGACGAGCAGTGAATCAAATTCCAATGATTCTTTTAACTGATCAACAAACCTTTGTCTATTGGTTTCTTTTGCTTCCTCCTCATCCGCTACAAATAACAAATCGTATTGCGATGAAAGGCTAAGAAGCTGTTTAAAAGATAACATATCACTGACCTGTGGAATTTTATTCCGATGTGATTGCTCAGCCGCTTCCTTCGCGATTTTTTGCAATCTCTGTTGTTTTTTTAATCCTTTAGAAGCATCCCATTTAACTATTGAACGTTCGGCTTCAAAAAGGACCAATTCATGCATTCCAAGCTCTGTCCCTTTTTGAGTAATGAAATCTAACTTCTCACCCTTAGGTAAACCACAACAAATACGGATTTTTTTTGGTAATTCATTACTTTTCAAAGGACCTTCATTCATCACGAGTCGAACGTCTTGACCTTCGAAACCGATAATAACAGCTTTATAGGCGATCTCATCTGTTACGATGATGACAAATTCACCTTCATGCATGCGCATTACTTTTTGAATATGTTTTGCATCATCACCCGAAATGAGTAACTGATTATTTACAAATGGATGTGAACTAAAATACCTTTGCATAGGTTCTTATTCCTTTGCCGGTTTCTTCGAAAGAATGGTAACCCAGTCTTCCATCATCATCACTTCTTCAATGATAAATCCAGCCTCGATAAGTGACTGTTTTACATCTTCTTTCTTGGCTCCGATAATACCTGAAGTAATATACATGCCCCCTTGTTTAACTACTTTAAATGCATCTTGAGTAAATGACATAATAATTTCAGCCAAGATATTTGCAACTACTACGTCAGCGGGTTCTTTTACTGTATCCAACAAGTTACCATGAACTACATCCGTTACGTTTTGAGCTTTATTCAATTTCACATTTATCTTCGCAGATCTTACAGCCACTTCATCTAAATCAAGTGCATGTACATGCTTCGCTTGAAGTAATGCAGCCCCAATAGCTAAAACACCAGATCCTGTTCCAATGTCAATTACAGTGTCGCCTGGTTTAACCGTTTTCTCCAGTGCTTGCAAACACATGACTGTTGTTGGATGAGTACCGGTTCCAAAAGCCATTCCTGGATCAAGTTCAATAATCAGTTCATCTGTTGATACAGGTTCATAGGTTTCCCAAGTCGGAACAATTGTAAACCGTTCAGAGATTTTGACTGGATGATAATACTTTTTCCATGCTGTTGCCCAATCTTCTTCATTTACTTCACTGATAGATACAACATTATGTCCTAAATTAATATCGAAGTTAACAAGGTTATCGATCGCGAGCTTTATTTCTTCAACAGTTTCACCTAAAAAGCTGTTTAACGGTAAGTAAGCTTTTACAATGACCCCTTCTTTAGGAAAATCATTAGGATTAAGCTCATATATTTCACCAAAAATATCCTCACGTT
>JBEVEQ010000043.1:0-2580 GCA_040512715.1 Paenisporosarcina sp.
TAAACTTCGATGTATATTCGAAAATATCAGCAATAATTTTCATCGACATTTCTGGTGGATAAATATACGTATTTCTAACCATATATTCTTTTAAAATGTCGTTTTGAATTGTTCCAGCAAGTTGCTTAGGTGAAACGCCTTGTTCTTCTGCTGTCACGATATAAAATGCTAGAATTGGCAAGACTGCGCCATTCATGGTCATGGAAACAGACATTTGGTCAAGTGGAATCCCATCAAACAATATTTTCATATCTTCGATTGAATCAATTGCCACTCCAGCCTTCCCTACGTCACCTGTAACACGAGGATGATCTGAGTCATATCCTCTGTGTGTTGCTAAGTCAAAGGCTACAGACAATCCTTTTTGGCCCATTGCAAGGTTGCGACGATAAAATGAGTTACTTTCTTCAGCTGTAGAAAATCCAGCGTATTGACGCACAGTCCAAGGTCGTGACACGTACATGGATGGGTAAGGACCTCGAGTATTAGGTGCTATACCAGGTAGGTCTTGTGTATGTTCAAGAGTAGCGATATCATCTTTTGAATATCTTGCCTGTATTTGTATGCCTTCATTTGTTAAAAAAGGCTCAAAATTTGTTGGACTTGATGAATTATCAGAAAATATATTGTCAATTTGAATAGATTTAAAATCAGGTCTCATCTGTGTGACCTCCTGCTTTTTTCAATTGAACAAGCTGTTCCATTTTAGCTATTAAATCTTGCCCCGCATAGATACTACCATTCAATCCGCTTTCTTTCCAAAGTGTTTCTTCTGGATACTTGCCAGCAACATCCATGAAAATGTGTTGAAATTTTTGTTCTAGCAATGAGGGAATGATTTCTTTCGTTAGGTCATCCTTCGCAGCAATAACGACATAAGCAATGTCATTCTTTTTCACCCAGTGCCATGCATCCTCTATTTTTTCAAAAACAGGACTCATTAAAGGATTTAACCCACCAGCTTGTAAAAAACCTTGTACGAAATCCGCTCTTGGTTTCACTTCTTTTAAGATTCCAAAGGATACTACGGCTGATTTCAATCCATTTTTTTGGAACTGATCTCTGAAGTTTTCAAAAGCAATTGCCAATCGTTCAATATTTGCTTTCATAATAGTTGGATTTACTATGTCACTTGGATTTGCATATATATTTGTCCCAATTAGCGAAGCCTTGCGAGTGGCAAAAGCCGTATGTCTATTTGAACTAACTTCCTTGATTAAATCCATTAAATAGTTTTCTTGAGAATCTTCATCCATCGATTGAATGTGTATAAATAATTTCCATGATTCACGCACTAAATCTTCAGTTAACGACTCGATATAGTAAGAACCTGAAGAAGGGTCAATGAATTTACTCACCATTGTTTCTTCACGAATGACTAATTGAATATTACGTGCCATCCGTTCTGATGTTAAGGAACTACCTGTTAAAATATCATGAGGGTAGACTATTAAAGCATCGGCACCTCCGAGCACTGCTGAAAAAGCTGCATTTCCAGCACGCAATAAATTCACCGTATCATCTAGTTTTGAATAGGAACGCAATGAAGTTTCAACAAATAATGGTATCGTCGTTCCTTGTATTCCATAAGCAGAAATGAATGCTTTCCATAACACTCTGAATGCTCGTAATTTAGCGATTTCCATGAAGAAATTGGTGTCCACAGAAAATTGAACGGCAAGTGAGTTCGAAAAGTCTTGATTTTTTTCTGCTATTTTTGCGAATGTAAGCAATGCATGTGTTAGCTCATGTATCGCTGTTCCTCCGGCATAATGAATGGGACTCGTAGAGACGAGCGTATTCATATTAGGAACGGAAACTCTTCCATTGACATACCCTGATACTTCTTTTAACTCGTCATTAGATAGAAGTGAAAAAACACCTAAAATTGAATCCTTCTCATCTTCTATAGAAAAATAAAATGGATGATTTTTAATTAATTCTTTTAAATGATTTAATTCTTCAGAAGTCCATTTATAAGCAGGAGATGATGCCATATAGACGATCATTTCATTGCCACGGTTTAATTGATCTTCTGTTTTATGTAAAAATTCTTGTGCGGTTGTTGAAAACGTAGGTTGTGCAATCATCCATTTCGAATCTTGTATTCCAAAAGAGATGATTTCAGAGTAGTTTAATGTCTTATTTACGTGATCCTCTGTATAAAGTGGTTGAAGTTGAATTCCTTCAAAAGTAGGAGTGGTTAGATGATCAAATGATTTACCTTTTAGTGAATTGACGGCTTCGACTTTCCAATCATCATATGTAGCTTTTGGAAATTGAATGGATTTCATTTCGGTGATTTTCATGTGGTCGCTTTCGCTTCCCTCCTTAAAATCTGTTGCTAACTTCTAGTTTAACTGAGAAAGGGCTTTCCTAAAAGCAAAAAAAGCCCGATGACCGAGAGATTCGGCATCGGACTTTTTGATTAGCTCTGTTAAACTATACTGTTGATTTACGTTACAGACGGACGCTTTCCGCGGACGGTCGGTGAGCCCAAGGAAAGCTCAGCTGTTTTGCGGAATATCAACCGTAACATTTAACATAACCTTTTTATTAATAAACTGATGTGTTTTCTTT
>JBEVEQ010000075.1:0-3822 GCA_040512715.1 Paenisporosarcina sp.
AAGCAGGTGTAGTTTGGCACACCCAAGGTAGTGGTAAAAGTTTAAGTATGGTTTTCTATGCAGGGAAGATTATCACTAATGAAAAAATGGAAAATCCAACACTTATTATTATAACAGATAGAAATGATTTGGATGATCAACTGTTTGAAACATTTTGCAGCTGCAATCAATTACTAAGACAAAATCCAAACCAGGCTGAAAATAGAAAAAACCTAAAAGAACTAGTTTCTGTAGCTTCAGGTGGTATTGTTTTTACTACTATTCAAAAGTTTTTACCGGAATTTGATGAAGAGGTAATATTAGAAAAAAAACAAGCTAGTGAACCAAAGGAACAATACATAGGTTTAAAAGCAAAGATATTAAGTGATAGAAAAAACATCATAGTTATCGCAGACGAAGCACACAGAAGTCAATACGGTTTATTGGACGGATTAGCAAGAAGGATGAGAGAAAGTCTTCCCAATGCTTCCTATATAGGTTTCACAGGAACTCCAGTAGAAAGTACCGACAGAAACACTAAGGCAACTTTCGGGGAATACATTGATGTTTATGACATTCAGCAAGCAGTTGTTGATGGTGCGACAGTTCCTATTTATTATGAAAGCCGAGTTGCAAAAATCAACTTCGAAGAACAAAAGAAAATAACGCTCGACGAAGCATTTGAAGAATTAACAGAAAAAGAAGAGCTAAATAATCAACAAAGGTTAAAAGCTAGATGGAGCGGAATTGAAGCAGTAATCGGTAGTAAACCAAGAATAGAAAGAATTGCTGAGGATTTGGTGGCACATTTTGAAAAGCGAACCTCGGTTTTAGAGGGTAAAGCTATGATTGTATGTATGAGTCGGAGGATATGTGTTGAAATGTATGACGCTATCATAAAGTTACGTCCAACGTGGCACAATTGTAACGACGATAAGGGAAGTATTAAAGTGGTTATGACTGGATCGTCTGCTGATGTAGCAGATTTTCAGCCACATCTAAGAAATAAAGAACGAAGAAAAGCAATTGGTGATAGATTAAAAAATCCTATTGATGAATTAAAAGTAGTGATAGTTCGAGATATGTGGCTGACAGGATTTGATGCTCCATGTATGCATACTTTATATGTTGATAAGCCAATGCAAGGACATGGTTTAATGCAGGCCATAGCACGGGTTAATAGGGTGTTTTCAGAATGGAAAGAAGGTGGTTTAGTAGTCGACTATATAGGTATTGCTCAATATTTAAAAGAAGCAATGATACAGTACACTGCTAGTGGGGGTCAAGGAAAGCCATCATTAGATGATGAATTAGCAGTAGCAAAAATGCTTGAATTTTATGAAGAAATTCAATACCAATTAAAATATTTTAATTGGAAAAAATTCTTTACACTTAACTCTGAAGATAAGCTTCGATATATAAAAACAATACAGGACTATATTCAAAGCCAGGAAAATGGCAACGATAATTTTTGTGATACTACATCAAAACTTATAAAATCTTATGTATTAGTATCTACACATGAAAGAGCCGAAGAAATTAAAGACGACATTGCTTTATTTCAAGCTATCAGATCAAGATTAATGAAATTCATTGAAAGTGAACGAATTGAAGAAGGCGGAAAATCCAATGAAGAGATTGAGTTGGCTATAAAGCAAATAGTTTCTTCTGCAATTGTCAGTGATACTGTAATTGATGTATTTGATGCAGCGGGGATAAAGAGGCCAGATATTAGTATACTCGACGATCAATTCTTAGAAGAGATACAAGGAATGGAGCATAAAAATTTAGCAGTAGAGCTACTAAAAAAATTATTAAAAGATGAAATAAAAAAGAAATCTAAATTCAATCTTATACAAAGCAAGCTATTTTCAGAGAAGCTGGAAGAAGCCATTCAGCGATACCACAATGGTCAAATTGATAACATTGAATTTATTGAAAAAGTCTTAATTCCATTTGCAAAAGAAATGCGCGAAGCCGATAAAAGAGGTGAAAAGTTGGGACTTGATTTCAGAGAATTGGCTTTTTATGATGCACTTTATACAAATGACAGTGCTGTTGAGATAATGGATGATACCATTTTAAAACATATCGCCCAGGAACTTCTGAAAACAGTTAGAAATAGTGCAACTATTGACTGGACAATAAAAGAAAGTATACAATCAGCACTAAGAAGAAATATTCGCAGAATATTACGATTACATGGTTATCCACCAGATTTACAAGAAAAAGCAGTAGAGACAATCATTACACAGGCAAAATTATTAGCTAATGACTTAATTAATAACTAGAGTATAATTTTCTTAAATGTTATTTACTTGAATCGTGATTCCATTTCTTCGATGATTTTTTCATTGTCTATTAACAGATTTCCATAACTTATATAATCCAAATTCATGAGGAGTGATTTCTGTTTACTTTTATCATTAAAGAAATTTAAACATTCTTGAGATAAAGTGCTTTTTGCAAGTTTATTATCTTTTAAATAAGCTTCATAACTCAATTGACCATAGAGAATTTGATTATTTGTAGCTTTAAGACATTTTAAAATAGGATTGCTTTGCTTGCTTTTGGCCATAGTTCCAAAAGCATAAACGAAGTCTGGTTTTTGAACTTCATTTTTGAATTTCTCATGTAAAAGCTCAGTAAATAATGCAACAATTTTAGGGCCTAGTAAATGAACTATTTTTACAACATTATGGATTTTAGGAACTTTACCGTGATCATAGGCTTTAAGCAATAAGTCGACGAAATTTTTTGCTGGTAATTTCGTAATCCAAAATAAAAATGGAGCATACATATCGAGCATTGCTGTTTTGGCTAATAACTCAAAAGTTTCTATGTTGTAATTTACGTGCTGTCTTTCAGAATAAATTCGATAGTAAATTTTGTCACCAAGCATAAACTGCGAATTATCCTTAGCTAAAATGCTATTTGCATTTATGATATTATTAATTTCATCAAAGATGCCTTCTTGCAATTCTTCGTATAAAAGCGTTCCTTGGGTTTCGCTTTTAATCCGAGAAACAACAACTTCTTTTTTTGTACTAATTATAAGTTTATTCTGCTTGCTGTTATCAATTCCGGCTATTAAATCGGCATTTGTTATTCTATTAACATTTGTTAGATTCATTCTGAAATCGATGAATATCGTTTCATCTATATTTTCATCGTCTAAACGTTTTGTTGCATCAATTATGTTTTGTAAAAAATCCTTTATTTCATTCGAAGCTTTAGAATTAACCGAAGTATTTGAAATATAATCAATTGGCGATATTGGTCTTTTAAACCCTATAGGAAGAAGGATTAGGTTAGATTGCGAACTAATATCAAACTTAAAATGTTGTTTTAAAAATTTTGAATAGAAAATAATACTTTTACTTATTAGCGCAAACATTATTGGATCAAGCTCCTCGATGTAAAAATGAGCAACTTGATTTCTATATTCATATAAAACATTTAAATTTTCTTGCTCTGGAGCAAAATCTTTTCCTATTTTATAATGTACAAGATTAAGACAATTTTCGAACTGTTTTGTTGTCCCATCTTTATGAAATAATTTTACACTTTTATGAAATTTATATAAATAAGCTTTCAATAAAAGTTCCCATGAGTTAAGTAATAATAATACAACCATCTCGTATCTGTATTCAATCGAAGGTTTGTTGTGAATCTCTATTGCTGAGAACATTCCAGCTATGGAATTTTTCATGAGATTTTTGGCAATTGGTGATTTTCTCTTCCTTGTTGAATTCATTGCTAGCTTTTTATAAAAATTATTTTACAATTATTCTGTCGTTATAGAGTAGTAGTAGTTTAAATCAAATATCTCTTCACAAACTG
>JBEVEQ010000081.1:0-9227 GCA_040512715.1 Paenisporosarcina sp.
CTTACCGCTTACCGTTTAGCATTAATGATAAGGGAATAACGGATATTTGGAACGATACACGGTTACAATTGCTTGAAACTGACGAAATCAAAGTCGAACCATACGGATTTAGTATTCTTTCTTTTAATCGATAGATTATTTTATCGATAGATGCGAGACACTACTAAAAGAGAATTCGCGCCCTTTCCTGCAGACTGACCTCCGAGCCTCCTCGCAAAAGCGGCTGCGGGGTCTCGGAAATCAGTTTTTCTGCGGGAGTGACGCGTATTCTCTCCTTATAGTCAGTTGATATATGGTTAACGATACCAATCTAAAAAATGTAAAACCTCTGCCTAACAACTGATAAAATCAGTTATGGCAGAGGTTTTTTATATTTAGTTTATTTAGTTGGTGATTCAACAATTATAGTAACAGGACCATCGTTTACTAAAGATACATTCATCATGGCGCCAAATATGCCAGTTTCAACTTGGACACCTTTCGAGCGCAACTCTTCATTAAACAATTCATAAAGTGGTTGTGCATGGTCAGGTTTGGCCGCTTGTGAAAAACTTGGTCTTCTACCCTTTCTCGTATCTCCATAAAGAGTAAATTGGGAGACTGACAAAATCGAACCGCCTTTTTCCTGAATAGAATGATTCATTTTTCCATCTTCATCCTCGAATAACCGCAAATTAACGACCTTATCAGCTACATACTTAACATCAGCTTCAGTATCTTCATGAGTAAGGCCGACCAGTAAAACGAATCCGTGATTGATTTGACCAGTAACTACACCGTCGACTTCCACTTTCGCGGCTAGACTTCTTTGCAAAATGACTCTCATTCTTTAGAACCTCAATTCGTCATACGTTGTACAGAATAAATATCAGGAATTTGCTTGATACGTTCTACGATTTTGTGTAAATGTGCAATGTTCGTAATCATAATCGTCATATTAATTGTGGCAATCTTATCTTTATCTGCTTTACCGCTTACAGCAGAGATATTTGTTTTTGCTTCATTCACAACGTGCATCACTTCATTTAATAAACCTGGTCGATCGAAGGCGGATACTTCAATATCTACTTGATATTCCTTACGCCCGATCGTTTGATCTTGTTCCCATTCAACATCGATTATTCGTTCGTTTGAATGTTCGTCCTGAACATTTGGACAATCTGCACGGTGAACAGAGACACCTCGACCTTTCGTGATAAACCCAACAATTTCATCTCCCGGAACTGGGCTACAGCATCTTGATAGTCTGATTAATAGATTATCAATCCCTTTGACGACTACTCCTGAATCAGTTGATTTTCGGATAGTAGGAGATTTCATTTCTTGCGTAATTTTTTCAAGCGCAACCTCTTGTTCGCGAATTTTACGCATTTTTTCTGCTAAACGATTGACTACTTGTTGGGCGGTTATTCCATTAAATCCGACTGCAGCATACATATCTTCTTCACTTGTAAAGTTGAATTTTTCACAAACACGCTTAATATTTTCATTTGATAACACTTCTTTAATGTCGAATTCCTGCGATTTAATTTCTTTTTCAATCATTTCGCGGCCTTTATGAACATTATCTTCACGCAACTGCTTCTTGAAAAACTGTTTAATTTTATGTTTCGCTTGAGAGCTTTGTGCGATTTTTAGCCAATCTCTACTTGGTCCAAAAGATTGCTTGGATGTTAAGATTTCGATAATATCGCCTGTTTTCAACTTAGTATCCAATGGAACCATTTTCCCGTTTAACTTTGCGCCAATTGTTTTATTCCCAATTTCAGAATGCACTCGATAAGCAAAATCGATTGGCACCGAACCAGCAGGTAATTCCATTACATCACCTTTTGGAGAAAAAACGTATACCATATCAGAGAACAAGTCGAACTTTAAAGATTCCATAAATTCTTCTGCATTAGAAGATTCATTTTGGAATTCTAATATCTCGCGGAACCAAGTTAATTTAGAATCTACTGACTTGCTATTAACGTCAATTGTTTTTCCTTCTTTGTAAGCCCAATGCGCTGCTACCCCATATTCTGCGATACGATGCATTTCTTCCGTTCGAATTTGTACTTCTAATGGATCACCTTGAGGTCCAATCACAGTTGTGTGTAAGGATTGGTACAAATTTTGTTTAGGCATAGCAATATAATCTTTGAATCGACCCGGCATTGGCTTCCACAACGTATGAATGATTCCAAGCACCGCATAACAATCTTTAATACTCTCAACTGTTATACGAACAGCTAAAAGATCATAAATCTCATTAAATTGTTTGTTCTGAATAACCATTTTTTTGTAGATACTATAAATATGTTTTGGCCGTCCATATAAATCCGCTTCAATCTCTACTTCAGATAATTGATCTTTGATATCAACCATAACATCTTTTAAATATTCTTCACGTTCATTTCGTTTGCGTTTCATTAAATTAACAATGCGATAATATTGTTGTGGATTTAAATATCTAAGTGAAATATCTTCTAGTTCCCATTTAATCGTTGAAATACCGAGACGATGTGCAAGTGGTGCAAAAATTTCTAGTGTTTCACTCGCTTTAATTCGTTGTTTTTCAACCGGTTGGAATTTAAGCGTTCGCATATTATGTAAACGATCCGCAAGCTTAATCAGAATCACTCGAATGTCTTGTGCCATTGCGACAAACATTTTTCGGTGATTTTCAGCTTGCTGCTCTTCTTTAGACATATATTTAATTTTACTTAATTTCGTTACACCTTCAACCAGCATGGCTACTTCTTCATTAAATTCATCAACAATGAATTCGCGCGTCACTTCAGTATCTTCTACAACATCATGTAAAAAACCTGCAGCAACAGTTGCAGGGTCCATTTGTAGTTGGGCTAATATACTAGCAACTTGAATCGGGTGAATGATATACGGTTCACCAGATTTTCTAAATTGCTCACGATGTGCATATTCAGCCATCTTATAAGATTTTTTGACAAATTCTACGTTTTTGTCATTCATATACGTAGCGACAATTGCGAAAACTTCTTCAGCTGTCATTACTTGGTCTTTCGCCATGTCGACTCACCTGACTCCATTCGTTTTTAAAAAATGTATATATAATCACTATTGTATAAAAAAAAAGGAGGACTTGTAAAGAAGTCCGTCCTCCTAGTATTGCATTAATGTACAAATATCATAACCTTTTAGCTTTTCACGACCATCTAAATAAGTTAATTCTATTAAGAATGCACAACCTGCTACAATTCCACCCATTTGCTCAATCATTTTGATTGTCGCTTCGACAGTACCGCCAGTTGCTAATAAATCATCGACGATAAGTACACGTTGACCAGGCTTGATTGAATCTTTGTGCATCGTAAGAACATTTGTCCCATATTCAAGATCATATTCTTCACGAATTACTTCTCGAGGTAGTTTTCCTTCTTTTCGTACTGGAGCAAACCCAAGTTCCATTGCATATGCAACTGGACAGCCTATGATAAACCCGCGAGCTTCAGGTCCTGCAATCATATCTGCATCAACTGTTTTAGCGTATTCCACAATTTGATCGGTAGCATATTTATATGCTTTTCCGTTATCCATAATTGTTGAGATATCTTTAAATCGGATGCCTTTTTTTGGCCAATCTTCTACTATTGTTACATATTGTTTTAAATCCATATTTGCTCCTCCTCAGAAACTGTCTGTTTGACGAGTCTCGAGTCAAACCACTGTTTCAACTCCATATAAGGCGCATATAATAACTTTTGCTCAAGCTCAATTTGGGCAGCGCGTGATTGGTATGCTACAGATTCAACAAGATCTCGTTTCACTTGAACATCTATTATGTCAATTCGTCCATTGTCTATTCTAACAAATCCAAGTTCAAAAAACACCTGTGCCATAAAAAATAATGTTTCCGGGCTCCAGCCTTTATGTTTTGCTAATTCTTCTACATGCAATTGTAAGTCGAATGATTTACGTTTAAGAAGGAATCCATAAAACCATTTAAAGTGATCTCTATTAGGAATACCTTCAAAATATTTTGATTCTGGTACATAAAAATGAGCATAGATTCTTTTCGGTTCAATTGTGATTAAAAGCTGTTCCAGAAGTTTTTCTTCTTCTGGAATATCTAACAATGCAATGTAAGGCTTATGCTCAGGAAATAAAGTATCTTCTTTCACATGCAAAATAGGTTGGTTAATGACCGTTTCAAAATGTTTAATTGTATGATGATCAAAGGCTACGAATAAGGTATTTTCTTCTTGAATTAAGTGAATCCATCTATTTGTTTGTCGGATACCACGAATATCAAAAAGCTGCCAATCTTTTGTTTGCACATCATTAATCATGAATTGAGGTTTTTTACGACCATTCCATTCATTAATTTGTAAATCACCCACAAATGATACACGTACGCCAGAAGTTAATTCATCAGCTAAATGACCTTGCCCAAATCCTACAGCATCAAGAGTGGTTGAATCATCTTCAATTTCTAATTTCACATGATTTTGGTTAGCTCCAATTTTTCGCATCGACGCCACATTTACATCTTCGATACAATAAACGGGTTTTGGAAAGTCCATTCCATAGGGACCTAGCTCTTTTAAAGCCTCTATTGAGTCAATATCAATTTCGTCCATTTTCAGCTTTATATCAATCTTTTGAATTGGAATTAAATCTTCTTCTGTTAAAACTGCTTCACCTTGTTCATTCAATTTATTTCGTAACTCTTCCACATGTTCAAGTGAAAGTGTCATTCCAGCTGCCATTGGATGACCACCGAAATGTGGAAGTATATCACGATTTTTTGCCAGTTCATCAAATAAATGAAAACCTTCTATACTTCTTGCAGACCCTTTCGCTATTCCTTTTTCAGAATCGAGTCCAAGAACGATGGTGGGTCTGTAATATTTCTCAACTAATTTTGAAGCAACAATCCCTACAACTCCTGGGTTCCATCCTTCTTTTGCAACTACAATCACATATGGATTTTCCCCAATTTCACCTGATTCCACTATTGCAATTGCTTCTTCGGTCATTTTACTCACGATATTTTGGCGTTCTTTATTATAAGAATCAAGTTCTTTTGCAATAGATTGTGCTTGCACAGAATCTGTTGAAAGAAATAAGTCTACTCCTGGACCTGCGTCTGCTAATCTTCCAAGTGCATTTATACGTGGACCAAACATAAAACCAATCGTTTCTTCATTAATGCTTTGTTGTTCGATACCAGAAATTTGGCATAATGCAAGTATTGCAGGTCTAACTGATTTTTGCATTTGCTTAAGTCCATATTTGACAAAATATCGATTTTCATTTTTTAATGGTACTAAATCTGCAACTGTACCAATTGCCACTAACTCTAACAATTCTTTTGGTACAGTACCTAATAGTGCTTGCGCAACTTTAAAAGCAACCCCAACTCCAGCTAATTCTCCAAATGGATAATTCCCTTTAGGATGTCGCGGATGGATAATGGCGTCAGCTGGTGGAAGCACTTCTCCAGGTTCATGGTGATCCGTAACGATGACATCCATACCTAATTCTTTCGCTAATTTAATTTCTTCGATTCCTGATATTCCATTATCAACTGTAATGATTAAATCTATACCATCATCAAATGCTTGTTTAAATAAGCGTTCACTCGGACCATATCCATCAATGAATCGATTTGGAATAGCAAAAGTAACATTTGCATTTAAGGATTGAAGAACACTCATCATCACGCTGGTACTTGTCACTCCATCTGCATCGTAATCCCCATAAATAAGTATATTTTCTTCTTGTTCAATTGCAGATTTTATTCGTTTTATAGCAACATCCATTTCGTATAATAAAAATGGATCATGCATCGAACTATCATCCATTTTTAAAAACGATCGAGTTTGTTCAATATTTGAATAGCCACGAGAAGCCAATAATTTTGCAGAGACTGTGGGTAAATTTAATTCTTTTTTAAGTAATTCTACGATTGTCGGATCAGTATCTTCGATCTGCCATCTTTTTTTTGATTCTAGCATTCTCTTCACATCCTCAACTCTATATTATACAGAAAAATAATAAAAAAAGAGGAATTAAGAGTCTGAACGTTAGAAAAGACTTTGCAACCGAGGTATGAGTCATGAAACGTAACTTCTAAAGAAAAAAAGGACTGTCTCAAAAGTCAATTGTTGACTTAGAGATGGTCCATTTTCCCATGCTGGATTTTCGTTTCAGTCGCGCGGGCATGGCTTAAGTCTCCTCGTCGCTTCGCTTCTCCGGGGCCTTCATATCATGCTATTCCCACTGGAAATATTAGGACCAAAAATTTTGGTGCTAATATTTGCGACGAAGCTAGCGAAGCGATGCAACTCTTTTTCATGTTTCGAAGCTAGCGCAGCGATGCAGAAACAGGAGCAGATGATTTACGCCACCTTCCACTCCTCTCCATCACCTACTTAAGATCGTAGTTCAAAAAATTAATACAATAAAATCCTATTTTTTCCATTTCTAAAATACATGACGGTGTTTCTATTTTCCACAGGAGTCTACAGAAATAGCCAACCACTTTCATACTAAAATGTTTGCAAAGTATCTACTTACAAAAGCGATTTAAAATGTTAATTAATGATGTGCAAATGATTGGTTTTCCATTAAGATAGTCTCTCCCGTAGAAGCTCCAACGTTATTACTTTAATAATATAGCATCTGCTGTAATTTGTAGTAATGAAATCAAATTGGTAAATCCTTATATGATTAAAAATGTATATTAATACATTCAAATTTACTGAGTTTTCAATTGATTGGAATAGTGGCGGCGACTCCAGCGGAACAAGCAAGAACTGAAGACCCTGAACTGAGCCACGCGAAGAAAGCGGCTGAAGTCTTGCCCGCGGAAAGCGTCCGACACAATGGATATCAACATTTATTTTTTGTCCACATTTAAAAACCAACAAACAGGTTTGTTTGTTGGTTAATTTAACATTAATTAGATTGTTGTATTTTGATCTGATGCTGGTTTTGAGTCATCGTAACCGACTGGTTCTGCGTCTTGATAACGAACAGGTTCATTTTTTTGCAACGTACTAATTTCATTTTGTTGTGTGGCAATTAATGATTCCTTTGATGTTACTTCTTTTTCTAACTGCTTCACTCTTCTTTGGAGAACGAATGAACGGAAAATTGCAACTGAACCACTAAGAAGCGCTCCTAAAAGTGCTGACCCTAAAATCACTAAAATTAAAGGCCACTCTGCATTCCCGAAAACATAATTTACTGGAACTGTATCAACATTTACAACAGCAAATACGGCAATAATAACTGCAAAAATTAGTCCAATTAATAATGACCATTGAAATTTCATTTTCTCACACCCCCTTCTTTAACATAGTATATAACTTAAGCCACAAAAAATGGAACAAAGTATAGTTCCCTATACCCTGTCCCATCTTTTTTTAATCACCATCGATTTTCAAATTTATACTACAGGCTCATCAGAACCCCATTTTTTATCTTCTGCTTCAACGTCAATAGAACCAATTTTTTTCAGTTCACGTTTTTTCAGAACAAACCACAACTGAGCTGCAATTAAAATGGATGAATACGTTCCAGAAATTAACCCAATTAAAAGAGCTAACGAGAAATTACGAATTGAATCTGCACCGAAAATTAACAGTGCAACTACTACAAACACGACTGTTAATACAGTATTTACTGATCGTCCAAGAGTTTGACGTAAAGATTTGTTGACGATTAATGCCAATTCTTCTTCTGTCTCCACTTTTTTAGAGCGAAGCATGTTTTCTCTTATTCGGTCAAAAGTAACAATTGTATCATTTATTGAATAACCAACAATCGTTAATATAGCAGCAATAAATGTAATATCAACCTCAATTCGGAAGACACTAAAAATCGCAATCATGAAGAATGCATCGTGTAAAAGGGCAACAATTGCTGCTACACCCATTCGCCATTCAAAACGAATTGCAGTATAAATAATGATCCCAAGAGAAGCAATCAACAGTGCATATATTGCATTCTTAGCTAGCTCTTTACCTACTGTAGGAGATACTGTACTGACATTTGTTGAAGCTCCATACTCTTCAGACATCACTTCTTTTAAGTTCTTGATTTCTTCTTGATTAAAATCATCGATATATCGAACGACACCGATTTCATTGTTGTCTCCAGAAATGACAATATCTTCTGAAGGTAGTTCAATCGATTCTAAGAATGTAGAAAGTTCTTCTTTTGTTAATGAATTGTCCGCTAAAATTTCAACTCGAGTACCTTGTGTGAAATCTATACCAAGGTTTAATTTAAAGATACCCAACAATATAGCACCTATTACAAGGAAGGCTATTGATGCGGTAAAGAAAGTCTTCCTAACTGAGACGAAATCAAAGCGATCAAATTTCGTATCTAAATCAAGTGTGTCAAATTCTTCGTCAGCTGAATGGATCGTTGATTTTTTTACACCAAATAGCCATGGCTTACCATCAAACATTCCGCTGTTAACTAATAGTCCCAGTAGTAAGCGTGCTCCCCAAACAGCAGTTAGGAAACTTGCAAGAATACTAATGATTAATGTCAAAGCGAAACCTTTTACAGAACTTGTCCCAAAATAGAACAATACTGCAGCTGCAATTAAGGAAGTAATATTAGCATCAAAAATGGCTGAGAATGAAGAACTTGCACCAGTTTTGTATGCATTTTTTATAGATTTACCAACACGCAATTCTTCTTTTATACGTTCGTAAGTAATAATATTTGCATCTACTGCCATACCAACACCTAGAACTAGAGCTGCAATACCAGGCAATGTAAGTACCCCATTGATCAATTCAAAAACTAATAGATTGACATATACGAATACTGATAACGTGATGATTGCGACAATACCTGGTAATCGATAGTAAAGTAGCATAAATAATGCGACTAGTGCAATACCAACGATACCTGCAAACACAGTCATTTGGAGAGCTTTTTCACCAAACTGTGCACCTACAGATGTCGAGTAAATCTCTTCTAATTTCACAGGTAATGCGCCAGCATTTAAAACGCCAGCTAAACTTTTCGTTTCATCAACTGTGAATGAACCAGATATTTGTACATTGTTAGAATTAATTCTTTGTTCAACAGTTGGACTTGAAACGAATTTAGGTTTTTCTTTCGTCATCTCAGCACTGAAAGAATCCAACCCTTCTTCAAAATCCAACCAAATAACTAGTAAATTAGAGCCGAAAGGTTTTTGACTAATTTCCTGTGTTACATCAGCAAATTTA
>JBEVEQ010000082.1:0-13932 GCA_040512715.1 Paenisporosarcina sp.
ATTTGGGGTCGGATTGCGGATAAATTCGGATATAAACCAATCTTAATTATTAATGGCTTTGGTATTTCTATTTGTATATTATTGATGGGATTTGTTGATTCCGTTGAAGTATTTTTCTTTCTACGCTTGTTTATGGGAATTGTAACTGGTTTTATTCCTACATCATTAGCTTTTATCAGTTCTCAAACCCCTAAAGAAGTCGCAGGAAAGACACTAGGTACATTACAAATGGGAAGTGTGTCGGGAACTTTGTTTGGTCCTGTACTTGGCGGATTGTTGGCCGATACATTTGGGTTCCAATATACTTTTGTCATTACATCAGTGGCCATATCTCTAGCAGCTATCCTTGTCATAATTGGTATTAAAGAGATTAGAAAAACGCCAGCAGCTGGCGCACATGTTTACACAAGAAAAACCGTTTTCTCTGGTTTAATGCATCATCGATTAATGCTACATGTGATGATTATTACTTCATTGATTCAAATTGGAAACTTTAGCATTCAACCCTTATTATCTTTATATGTTGCAGGTCTCACTGACTCAACTGATGTCGCGTTACTTGCAGGCGTCACCTTTAGTGCTGCTGGAGTGGGTAATTTACTATTCGCAAGATATTGGGGCAGATTAGGCGATTCAATCGGATATGAAAAAGTACTAAGCTTCCTACTCCTACTTGCCTTTTTGTTTATCATACCTCAAGCGTTTGTTACTGATTTATGGCAACTGATTGGCTTACGATTGTTATTTGGTATCGCAGTCGGTGGGCTTATTCCTATAACTACGGCACTGGTTAGACGAGAATCACCAATCGAAGTTCAAGGAGAAGTAATGGGTTATAATACCAGTTTCCGCTTTTTAGGAAGTATCATTGGTCCCATGTTTGGCGGAATCGTCAGTGGCTTTATCGGAATTTCATCCGTATTTTTTGTCACTGGAGCTCTCTTCCTCTTATCATATATCGTTCTTGTTTTTACACGCAAAATGCCGGAACAGGATTTCGAAGATGTTTTATTAGAAGAAGAAGCACATCAACGTGCATAAGGTGAAATTAGCACACTTTTCTCTTTGAAAAGTGTGCTATTCTTTTTGTAGGAATTAAATTGGAAGGAGGTTTCAGGATGAGAAAGATGATTGGGTTTTTCGCAATTATCATCACGTTGCCGACTCTTGGCTTTTTATATACGCAAATTGGCAGGGAAATTCATGCAGCAGCTCAATTTCAAACTCAAATGGACAGTTCCATCCAGTTAACAGAACCCACCTTTTCTTCGCCAGTGACAATGAAAGACCGAGATGGCCATATATTCTCTGAAGAATATGTTGAATGGAGAAAACCGTTAGAATACGAGGAAATCCCTTTATTTATCCAAGAATTATTTATACAAAGTGAAGATACAGATTTTTATGATCATATTGGGTATGATTTAAGCGCAATTGTTCGAGCAGTCGTTTCTAATTCATCTGCACAAGCATCACAACAAGGTGGTAGTACGATCACACAACAATTAGTTCGTATGCGATATCTAACCGAAGAAAAAACGTATGAACGAAAAGTGACAGAGCTATTGTATGCATATGAATTAGAGCAAGTTGCTTCTAAAGAAAAAATATTAGAAATGTATATGAATGAAATGTATTTTAGTAATCAAGTTTATGGAATTGGTGCGGCTGCAACGTTTTATTTCCAAAAGAACTTAGTTGAGTGTAGTGAAGCTGAAATGGCATTTTTAGCAGCCATTCCAAATAATCCATCCCTTTACAATCCACTTAAGAATTTTAAACAGACAAAAGAACGTCAAGAGCTTCTATTAGATGTACTCGCTAATAATGGGACGATTACACCAGAACAAGCAAATCAGATTAAAGGTCAAAAAATCTCCTTGAATACGAAACGAAAAGTGCAACAATATCCTTCTTACAGTACATATGTCATTAAAGAATTATCGGACTTAATCGCTGAAAAAGATGGATTTTCTGAGCGTTTAGAAAAAGCACAAGATCCCGCAATGAAAGATTTAATTAAAGCAGAGTTAAAAAGTAAAGTAGATGAAATTGTTTCTGCAGGAGTTACTATTGAGACGAGTTTAGATCCTTATAAACAACAATCTATAGATCGAAATTTTAATAAAAAGTTAGAAAATACCGATTTACAGGCGTCAGGCGCGGTTGTTGAAAATATAACCCGGGAAATAATTTCACTATTTGGTGGTAAGAATTATCGAAAATTCGATTTCCACCGTGCGTTTCAAGGGTATCGACAACCGGGTTCAGCTATTAAACCCTTACTCGTTTATGCACCATTTTTTGAAACAACGGAGTATTCTCCAGAGACTGTTGTAAATGGAGGAAAATACTGTGTTGGAACGTTTTGTCCTCAAAATTATGGTGGTGCTATTTATGGAGATGTACCGATTAAACAAGCCTTCCGCTTTAGTTATAATACACCGGCCGTTCGTCTTTTAGAGACTGTTGGAGTAGAACAAGCTTTTGACTATTTAGATCGTTTTCAATTTAGTGAAGTCAATTCGGAAGATCATAACTTGCCTGCAGCAATTGGCGGATTTAATAACGGAGTGACTACCTTACAAATGGCAGATGCTTTTTCAAGTTTTATCAATGGACAATATCAACCTGTTCACGCAATTCGATCAGTTAAAAGTAATAATGGCGACACTCTCTATGCATGGGATTCAGAAAAGCAAGAGGTTTGGTCAGCTGACACTGTTACTTATATGCGTTCTATGTTGAAGGATGTTGTGGATAATGGTACTGGCATTGGTATTGTAGGGGATTCGAATTATATAGGTGCTAAGACAGGAACTACAAATGATTATCATGACTTTTGGCTAACAGGGTTGACTGAAGAATATACAGCAGCGGTTTGGATCGGTTATGATCAGCCACGCGATATGGGCGATATTGAATCGGAAAAAATACACCACTTTTTATTTTCGGAATTAATAAAATAGGAATAAGAAGAAAAAATGAACAAAAAAAAAACGGCATCTCTCTCTTTGAGAATAGCCGTTTTTTAATCTAAGAATGGCAGACTTGCCATTAATCCATTATAAAGTTTTAGTAACACATACACTACTAATGATAAAAACAAGCTCCATACAACAATTTCAAACAATATAATCCCTACTGTGCCTGCCATTGTCATCGAAAGACTTATTTTATACATAACGTAGATAAAATATATAAAGGTTGTCACTACAAAAATAAGAATCAATAATGATAATGATTGAATGCCAATAACAGAAGCTAATCCTCCAAAGAAATAGACAACATTACCACCTCTCGCATGGTGAATCGTATGCCCTTCGAAATCCTTTGAGAAAAACAACATGGCTAATTCATGAATCGTTTCAGCAATCAATTTTAATGCTGAAAAAACCATGAAATAGAACAAGGCAAATATAATTAATAAGAACAAACGCAACTGTAAATCAGATAAAAACTCTCTCATACCTGAATAGACGCCGATTCCTTTAAATAGTTCTAATGCTTCCGTTACAGTAAACACACCGAAAGATAAACTAAACAAGATAATTGTGATCAGTGGTAAATAACCAAAAATATATGGATTTTTCATGAATTTCCCTCGTTATCTGCGATGTTTCTTCCTGTTTATCATAGCTGAGAAAATAGGATATTAGCAACCTTTCCTTTAAATAGTCACTTATGCAATGGATCTAATACTACGGTATACTTGACTTTATAAACTATAAATTTATTTTTTAAATAGAGGAGGATTTCCTTGTCATTCGTATTTTTCATTTTCATTCCAATGATTGCAGCTCTATTTATGCCGCTATTGTACAAGAAGATTAATGGAATACATACAGGCTGGTTTGCTCTTTTAGTCCCAGTCATTTTGTTAGTTGTATACTCAACCCTTTTACCGAATGTAATGGAAGGTAAAACGTATACCTCCTCGTTACCTTGGATTCCAACTCTTGATATCGAATTTGTTTCCTACCTAGACGGTTTAAGCTTATTATTTTCACTATTAATTACAGGAATCGGATCGCTGGTTGTGCTTTATTCTATATTCTATATGGATAAAACACGCGAACAACTACATAATTTTTATGTTTATTTGATGCTTTTCATGACGGCTATGCTTGGGATTGTTCAATCTGATCACCTGATTAGCTTATATTTTTTCTGGGAGCTAACATCGATTTCTTCTTTTCTTTTGATTGGGTATTGGTATAAGCGTGATCGTTCCCGCTTTGGTGCACTCAAATCAATGATGATCACAGTCTTTGGTGGACTAATGATGCTAGGTGGATTTGTTTTACTTTCTATTATGGGTGGCACATATTCCATTAGAGAATTAATTGGACAAGCACCTGATCTACTCAATCATGAGTGGTTTGTATGGTCGCTACTTCTAGTGTTATTAGGCGCTTTTACTAAATCAGCTCAGTTCCCCTTTTATATTTGGTTACCTGATGCGATGGAAGCACCTACACCTGTAAGTGCATATTTACATTCAGCCACTATGGTTAAAGCAGGGTTATATTTAGTTGCTCGATTTACACCGATTTACGCGAGTTCAGAAATTTGGATTTGGCTTGTCACTGGAATCGGATTATTGACCTTACTTTGGGGGTCATTCTTTGCACTGAAACAAACGGATTTAAAAGGAATCCTCGCCTTCTCGACTGTTAGTCAGTTGGGACTGATTATGTCGTTACTTGGGGCAGGTGCGATTTCATTTCACACTGGCGTTGATGAGAATTCCATATTTAAATATGCAGCATTTGCTGCGATTTTCCATTTAATAAATCATGCAACCTTCAAAGGAAGTCTATTCATGATTGCAGGGATAATTGACCATGAAACCGGAACACGAGATATTCGGAAATTAGGCGGATTAATGAGTTTAATGCCGATTACCTTTACCATTGCTATGATTGCTAGTCTTTCCATGGCTGGCCTTCCACCTTTTAACGGGTTCTTAAGTAAAGAAATGTTTTTAACTGGCATGCTTTCTATGACGGAATTCGATTTCTTTGCATTTGATACATGGGGCATTTTATTCCCAATCATCGCTTGGATTGCTAGTGTCTTAACATTTGTATATAGTTTCTACTTTGTTTTCCGCACCTTTACGGGAAAACATCAACCTGAACTATTGCCTAAAAAGGCGCATGAAGCTCCTATAGGTATGCTGATTTCGCCTGCCATTTTAGGCACGCTCGTGTTAATCATATTCTTTATTCCAAATATCATTGGAGATGCCTTGGTTAAACCAGCAGTGTTCGCCATTCAACCGTTCCTTTATTCATCACCTAGTGAAATAGATATTCATATTTCAGCTTGGCATGGGTTTAAGCCAGAGTTGTTTATGACTTTAAGTATTTTCTTTATTGGCTTCTTGTTATATTGGACATTGTCTAAGTGGCAACATTTGTATGATAAATTACCGTCAGGATTCACCTTAAATCGCTTCTATGATAGCTTGATGTTTTTAAGCGAAGTAGGTACTAATCGAATCTCTCGTTTTTACATGACAGGATTTATGCGATCGTATTTGGTTTATATGTTTACGGGGATTGTCTTGCTGACAATATCTACTGTATTTATTCAAAATGCGTTCGATATCAATTTTGCCAAGTTAGCACCTATACGTTTTTATGAGTTAATCATTGCACTGGTATTAATCGCAGGGACTTTGACGATTTTAATGGCGAAATCAAGATTGACTTCGATTATTGCTTTGGGTGCAGTCGGATATTCAGTGGCATTGTTCTTTGTTATCTTTAATGCTCCTGATTTAGCTTTAACCCAGTTAGTTATCGAAACCGTTTCGGTCGCACTATTTTTACTAGCGTTTTACCATTTACCTAAACTAAATCGCCATGAAAATCGGATGCGCTTCCGTTTAGGGAATGCACTTGTTGCTTTTGGTGTTGGTGTAACTGTCACTATTATCGCTTTATCAGCGCATTCACAGAAGCTGATTCCTTCCATTTCTTCTTATTATGAAAAAACGGTCTATTCTGAGGCTGGTGGAGGAAACATTGTCAACGTCATACTTGTTGACTATCGTGGTTTTGATACTTTATTTGAAATTACGGTTCTAGCTATTGCTTCTCTAGGAATAATTTCGATGATTAAATTGAGGTTGACGAAGAAGAAAGGGGTGTACCGAATTGAAAACAAATGATGTTATTTTACAGACTACCAGTAAAGTAATCTTTTTCATCATTATCCTCTTTTCAATTCACATCTTTTTTGCTGGTCACTATACTCCTGGAGGAGGATTTGTTGGTGGCTTGTTAACTGCAAGTGGTATTGTACTACTTTTACTAGCTTTCGACTTGAAAACAGTTAAAAATGCACTGCCGATCAATTATACAATCATGACTGCAATTGGATTAATGGTGTCATTTTTAACCGCCGCAGGATCTATCGTGTTTAATGTTCCTTTTTTCACACATGCATTTGACTATTTCGAATTACCGCTGCTAGGGAAGCAATCGTTGCATACTGCCATGTTGTTCGATACCGGCGTTTACTTAGTTGTCGTAGGTGTAACGATGACCATTATTCAAACGATTGGAGCTGATGATTAATGGAAATTGTCATGTGTTTTGTTATAGGTTTTTTATTCATGTCAGCTGTTTATTTAATGCTTTCTAAAAGCTTATTGCGGATCATTATTGGAACTGGATTACTTAGCCATGGAGCTCATTTACTCATCTTAACCATGGGCGGATTAGATGGAGATTCACCACCTGTTGTATCACCAGGTGTTACAAATTATGCAGACGCTCTACCTCAAGCTCTTATTTTAACGGCGATTGTGATTAGTTTTGGTGTTACTGCCTTTTTCTTGGTCTTAGCATATCGATCCTATCAAGAACTAGAAACAGATAATATGACCTTAATGAGGGGAACTGAAGATGATGATTAATTTACTGTTGTTCCCTATCCTACTCCCGTTCTTTTTTGCTATAGTTTTGATGTTCTTCCCAAAGAATCAAAAAGCTCAACGAATCATTGCGATCGTCTCTTTGCTATTGACCATCATTGCTAGTCTCATTTTACTTATTAGAGTAAAAACAGATGGGATTCAAGCCATAACATTAGGTAGTTGGCCGGCACCTTTCGGTATTTCAATGGTGTCCGATATGTTGTCCGTATTACTTGTGGTGTCCTCTACTCTTATTTCATTTTTTGTTGTGTGGTATAGTTTTTCATTTATCGATCGTGGACGTGAGACCTATTTTTACTATCCAGGAATTTTATTTATGTTAACTGGAGTGAACGGAGCTTTTACAACTGGTGACATTTTTAACATGTTCGTATTTTTCGAAGTTTTGCTTATGTCTTCGTATTTGCTAATCGTTCTTGGTGGTGAGAAAGTACAGCTTCAAGAATCGATAAAATACATACTAGTAAATGTTATTTCATCTGCTTTATTTGTCATAACGGTAGCCTATTTGTATTCCGTAATTGGAACCCTTAATATGGCGGATATTTCTGTTAAGATTGCAGAAATAAATCAACCAGGGATTATCACAGTTATCGCTGTTTTATTTTTAATGGTTTTTGGATTAAAAGGAGCGATATTCCCTCTTTATTTCTGGTTACCAAGCTCATACGCAGCACCTCCGATACCTGTGTTGGCGTTATTTGGTGCCTTACTTACTAAGGTTGGTGTATATGCGATTATGCGCACGTACACCTTGTTCTTCACACTTGATCAAGGTTTTACGCATGAATTATTGATGATTCTTGCCATTTTAACAATTGTTGCAGGATGTATTGGTGCTTTAGCCTATTTTGATGTTAAAAAAATTATCATCTATAACATAATCATTGCCGTAGGCGTCATCTTATTTAGCGCTTCGCAAATGAATGAATCGTCGTTAATGGGATCAGTATTTTATTTAATTCACGATATATTAATCAAAGGGGCTCTATTCTTATTGGTTGGTATCATGATCGCGATTACTGGAACATCGAATTTACGTAAAATGGGCGGATTAATGAAGACATATCCTCTATTAGGATGGACATATTTAATTGCTGCATTCGGATTAGCAGGTATTCCACCGCTAAGTGGATTTGTCGGAAAGTTATTGATTGTACAAGGTGGATTTGAGGCAGATAATCTATGGGGTAGTATTTTCATATTAGCTTCGAGTTTAATCGTTCTGCTTTCGGTTATTCGTATTTTCATTTACGCATTTTGGGGTGAACCCGTTGAAGTTAAAAAACTAGATCCTAGTGTATACCGTGGATTAATAATCCCGTCAGTTGTATTAGTCGGAATTAGCGTCTTATATGGGGTTGGTTCTGAATGGCTTGTACCTTATATGAGTGATGCTGCAGATGTGATGCTCAACCCAGCTATTTATATTAAAGCCGTTTTAGGAGGTGCTTAAATGGCCTTTCAAATTATGATCAATTTTTTTATCGCTTTTCTATGGATGTTCTTGACCGTGTCATTTAATGCCTCAACATTCATCGTTGGGTTTATACTTGGAGCTTTAATGTTATGGATTACAAAAAGATTTTTCCCAGGACGATTTTATATGAATCGAGTTTGGGCAGTAATCAAATTAATTGTCTTATTCTTTAAAGAATTAATCATGGCGAATATTCAAGTACTTTTATTAATTGTTCAACCTAAAATGCCAATAAAACCTGCTATTTTTGCTTTGCCAACTGTTTTAGAAAAGGACTGGGAAATCACCCTACTTTCAAGCTTGATTACATTGACTCCCGGTACACTCGTAATTGATGTATCTGAAGATTCTAAAACACTTTATATCCATGCTATTGATTATGGTGATGCCGATGATGCCATTCATTCCATCAAGAATACATTTGAGAAAGCCATACAGGAGGTGAGCAGAAAATGATGTTATTTTATTGGGTTGTCATGATTTTAATCAGCTTGTCTATGCTCGCGTTTATTTATCGGATTATCATCGGCCCTTCTGTTCCTGACCGTGTGGTTGCACTTGATTCTTTAGGAGTTGCCCTTATCTGTATGATTGGGATGATTTCAATTATTGCTGATACCCGCTTTTTCTTAGAAATTATCTTACTGCTAGCTATATTAGCTTTTATTGGAACGGTCGCATTCTCTAAATTTTTAGAGAAAGGGGAGATTATTCAACGTGACAATCATATTAGCTAACACTCTAATCATTCTCACTATCGTATTAGGTGTCCTATTCATAGTCGTAACTGCTATAGGATTGATTCGATTACCTGATATCTATACCCGAACACATGCCGCTTCAAAAAGTGCAACACTGGGTGTCATGTTCATCCTACTTGGTGTGTTCTTGCATTTTTGGTTAGTTGAAGGTCATGTAAATACTCGCATTCTTTTAGGAATTGTCTTCTTGTTTATAACAGGTCCTGTTGGTGGACATGTTATCGGGCGTTCCGCTTACTTGACAGGAGTTAAATTGTGGGATGGATCAGTGAAAGATGAACTTGCTCCAATTATTGCTGAAAGAAGGAAAAAAAATCATTGAAAAAGGCAGCAGCTTTCACCCAAAAGGGATAGCTGTTGCCTTTTCAATTGGAATCATCGACTAAATGATTTGCTATTAATTTTCAGAATAAAATGCATTTGCTTCACACCTTCTGAGCAGTAACAAATACATTTATATTATTTAATATCCACCGTAAGGGTATCCCCCATATGGATAGCCTCCATAGTAAGGATACGGGTATGGATAATATGGATAGTATGGATAGTATGAGTAAGGACGGTAGTACCGCGGACCATAAAGAGCGGATCCTAATAAGCCGCCAGCAAGACCACCTAAAAATGGTCCCCCAAAGCCAAACCCACCTCCAAATCCTCTTCCATACCCTCTTCCATATCCTCTTCCATATCCTCCATAACCTCTTCCATAGCGATTGACCATGTGTCTCTCCTCCTCTTCCTCCTATCGTATGAAAGACAGGATTAGAGACACGGGGTTTACGCCTATTCTTTATCTTCTTCACTCATGCGTTCTATTAAGGTAGCTAAGGTGCGAACCATTGCACCAGTTCCGCCTTTAGGACCTAAATCATAAGCAGCTTTTGCATCAGATGTTCCAGCGATATCCAGATGAATCCAAGGAGTGTTTTCAACGAATTCACCTACAAAGCCTCCGCCGAATATCATATGCCCATCACGCCCAGGAGAATTATTTAAGTCAGCTACATCGCTTTTACGAATTCTCTTTTTGTCACTTTCGGTTAAAGGCAGACGCCACACAAATTCACCTGTTTCAACGGAAGATTCCATAAACGTTTCAAAAAAGGCTTCATCATTTGTTAATGCTCCGGTTTTATCCATACCAAGTGCGACAATAACTCCACCAGTTAAAGTGGCAACATCCACAATATAATTTGCACCCTGCTGTTTTGCGTACGTAACAGAATCTGCCAAAACAAGTCTTCCTTCAGCGTCGGTGTTTAAAATTTCAATCGTTTTACCGCTTAAAGAAGTGATAACATCATCAGGTTTAAACGCATTACCAGAAATCATATTATCCGTTGAAGCAATAACTGCAACTACATTTTTATTTGGTTGAGTTTCTCCGATAATACGCATGGCTCCAAGTACTGCTGCTGCTCCGCCCATATCGCCTTTCATACCAACTAAGCCATCCTTCGGCTTAATTGAATAACCACCGGTGTCGTAAGTAATCCCTTTTCCTACAAGACCAACAACATCGGACCATTCATCTGTCCCCTGGTATTTTAATACCATTAGACGTGGTTCTTCGGTAGAACCTTGATTTACGGCTAAAATAGCACCCATGCCGAGCTCTTCCATTTCAGCTTTACCTAATTCTTCATATTCAAAGCCATACGTTTCTGCAAGTTCTTTCGCATACTCTGCCATTTTAGTAGCAGTTAAAATATTCGAAGGCATATTCACTAAAGTTCGAGCTTCATTAACTGCTTCAGCGTAAATCAATCCTACTTCAAAATAAGCAACAGTTTCTTGTGAATCTGCATTGGTCATGATTTCAACATGATCTAGATAATAATCAACTTCGTTAGATGAAGTTTTATATCCTGGCACCTTATAAATCCCCATGCCTATTCCTTCAGAAGCTAGATAGGCTGCATCTTCAATTAAAACTTCATCTTCATCTGTCGTAAAGGAATCTAACCAAATCGTAACATTTGATGTTTTCGTTGAAACCAATTCTTTTCCAACTAAACCAAAAATGTCTCTCAACTCATCTTGTTTTAAAGTTTTACGATCACCTAATCCTACAAAGAAAATACGTTGAAGCTTTCCTTCATTTAAAGAAGGTAGTTTTGTTATCTTTTTTCGTTTAGTTGAAATGTCACTCGATTTCAACCATTTTTCTAGAGATGGACCATAAAATGAATTAAACTCTGACCAACCTTGAGTATTTTCTGGATGCTTAAAAGTTCCTACTATTAATACTTCACTTTGAATTTCATTAAAGTTAACTTCTGACACTTGAATATTCATTTGAACCCCTCCATTTATATACACACGACTTTATTATATATGATAATGTTACGATTTTCGAATTATCTAATATCCCTTCCAATGAACCCTTTCATTGAAAGATTTTGACTTTTAATCTATGGTATAATAACTGAATAAATCCTCAACTAGAAAGGGTGGAAATTAAATGGATATTTTCACAAATACTCCACTCCTAGCTGCACTATTCGGTATATTCTTTGCTCAATTTATTAAAATACCTATTGGTTATTTGATTACTAAAAGAGTAGACTGGAAACTTTTCACTTCTACTGGTGGTATGCCAAGTTCACATTCAGCAGCAGTAACTGCATTAACTACAGCAATAGCGTTTGAAACTGGTCTTGGATCCCCACTTTTCGCTGTATCAGCCATCTTTGCTATTATTGTGATGTTTGACGCAACTGGTGTTAGATTTCAAGCTGGTCAACAAGCTATCATTATTAACCAAATGCGAACCGACTTCCAAACATTTGTTAGTCAATCAAAAGGATGGAATCAAAAGAAAGATATTGAAAAAATTAAAGAACTTAAAACTTTATTGGGACATAAACCGAGTGAAGTATTTATGGGGGCATTGACAGGCATTGTTATCTCCATTTTGCTTTACACATTCATCATATAACGCCGTTAAAAAAACCATGTTAAACTCGTCTTGAGTTTAACATGGTTTTTGTTTAAAACATCTGATATCCATTTTTCCGTAGAAGTTTAATCACAATACCTGCAATAATAGCACCAATGAAACCACTTGTTAAGATCGTAATATCTGCAAAATGAAGAGATGTTAATTTATCTCCAAGCGCTTGAAAGGCCACTACCGGCTTAGTGAAGTAATCAAAGATATCGACTTCATCTACAATTAAGATCACAACAATTGGATATACAATGGCCATTAACCACGTCATGCGTAAAAGCATGTTCAGTAAGAAACCAATTCCAAAGAACATAACTAAAAATATTAATACGGATAACATCAATGTTACAAGTGTAAAATTACCATCCATTCTATTATTCCCTCCATGCTTCCTTTCCTCAGTTTACATGATTAAGATTAGCCTTTCAATGTCCATGCTACTTGTTCAAGGCTCTGTAACAATTGGTGTTCAAAACTTCTAACTTTTCGACGGAATTCTACATGTAAAGACCCTTTTTGATTATGCTCAAAAAGGGTCTTTACATGATTATTTTATTTTCTTCCAGATCCTGAACAACACGAACAGGTTTCTGAGCCACCCAGTCGTAATTGGAAGTATCCATCACCTTTGCAGTATGGGCATTGATTGGGTTGACCACTTTTTTTATTTGAATTCATACTTACATCCCCTTTATTTCTTAATATTCTGATAATATAACATGGGTTAGAGTTGTTGTAAACCAAATTAAAATGAATGTAAACGAATACATATTTCTTTTTCTTATTTTTCCTCCGTTTTCCTCGCTTATTCTCACTTTTTCAAAAGGAACTTTTTAAATAATAGGCTCTGTTACACGTTGTTATTGATAGTCAAGGAAACTGCGACACTCCTACGGAAAAACGTGCTGGCAAGCCCCCGCAGTGAGGCACGAGCTAGGAGGCTAGCCAGTTCGTCCGCGGAAAGGGAGCGGATTCCCTCTTTTTAATAAAAAATAACACTAAACGTTTACAGAGCCAAATAAAAAAGGCTCTCACCAGAAAATCTGGCGAGAACTTTTGAATGATTATTATAATACGTTAAATTTACCTTTTTTCACTACTAATGAAGGGCCACCTAACATATAAAGAGCACGGTTATCTACCATCTTCTTCATAAATGAAGCCTTAGCACCTGTCACTTTTTTACCGAAAACAATACCAATTGCATCATCTTCTCCAAGTGAACAAACACTTCCTTTTAAATCTGGAACGAATGTTTCTGTCTCATTGCCATTAATAAGAGCAATAAGGTTTTTCGCAACTGTTACACCTTGTTGCATTGCAATTTGTGCAGTTGGAGGATATGGACGATTCACTTCTTCGTTAATTAATAACGCACAGTCTCCAACGATAAATACATCATCGTGACCAGGAGCTCTCATATCTTTTTCAACTTTAACGCGTGCACGCATATTCTCAATTCCAGTTTGCTCGATTAAACGGTTACCGCGAACGCCTGCTGCCCAAACGACAGTTCCAGCTTTAACGAATTCAAATTCTTCTTCACCTTTTTTAATCTTAACGCCTTCTGGAGTTGCTTCAACAACTGGTGTCCCAATAGAGAATTCAATACCTTTAGCTTGAAGGTGTCCCACTGCATATTCAACCAATTCAGGATCAAATCCTGGTAATACCATCGGTGCTGCTTCTACGCAAAGAACGCGTACTTTCTCTTGTGGTACATCAAACTCTTTGCAAAGCTCAGGAACACGGTTACCTAATTCACCTAAGAACTCGATACCTGTGA
>JBEVEQ010000110.1:0-5260 GCA_040512715.1 Paenisporosarcina sp.
TAAACCTTTAGCGAAAGCTAAAGGTTTTTAATTTGGACTAAAAGTGATGTCGTTTAGTTAACCATTTCTAAACTTTGTATCTTATGAACACCAATTTTACATAATACCCATTGCAACCATTCCATATTTTTTGTATGATAGTCACATTGAGTGGTCAGACCACTATGCAAATAATGGAAGCAAGAGGGATGCAGCACATGGACAATCAAGCAACCAAAATGTATTTACAAATTGTTCGAGAACTCCGGCTCCTTATTCAATCAGAAAATATTAAACCTGGTGGAAAATTACCTTCTGAAAGAGAATTAGTTGAACGTCTTAAAGTGGGACGATCAACTGTTAGAGAAGCACTGCGAAGTTTAGAATTATTAGGATTAATTGAAACCAAACGTGGAGAAGGTACTTTCTTAACTGATTTTCGTAATCATAAACTTGTAGAGATATTGTCTACTTTTATTTTGCAAGATTTGAAAACCGTTAAGGATGTACATATCACTAGACAAACACTTGAAAAAGAAGCGATACGTATCGTTTCAGGTTCGCCAGTCTTAATAGATTTACCTGTATGGGATAGTTTATTGACACAGTTAAGCGAAGAGGGCAAGGTCCATCGTGAGGACATAATTCGTGAGCTTTTAATATTAAGCAATAATCGATTGTCATTAAAAATGTGGTTTTTATTAAAACAATATGGTGAAGAGCCTTATCAAGGGTATTCCGACGTGACCGAGAATGTATACATTCAACAATTGTTACAGGCAATAAAGGATGGCGAAATTGAACAGGCAGTACAATCATATAATGCTTGGACGGATTTATTAACAAAGGGGAGAGAGAATGTATGATACGAGATATTTTTTCAAGAAATCGTAAAAACAAATATGCGACGATTCCAAATCTCGCTTCCAAAACGGATGTACCTGAAGGGATTATGACTAAATGTCCAGAGTGTAAATATATTGGGTTAACGAAAGATTTAATGTCGAATAAAAAAGTTTGTCCTAGGTGCGATCATCACTATAAAATGACTGCACATGAGAGAGTGGCTAATTTCTTAGATGAATCTACTTTTCAGTCTATGGACGACCATTTAGAAACAGTCAATCCACTTAATTTTCCTGGATATACAGATAAAATTAAATCAGATAGTCATAAAACAGGGTTAAATGAAGCCGTGTTAACTGGAACTGGAGAGATAGATGGTCAAAGTGTTGTAGTTGCAATTATGGATGCTCATTTCCGAATGGGATCAATGGGTTCTGTAGTTGGAGAAAAAATTACACGTGCGGTCGAAGAAGCTACCAAACAAGGTGTGCCTTTTATTATTTTCACAGCAAGTGGTGGAGCAAGAATGCAAGAGGGTGTCCTTTCATTAATGCAAATGGCAAAGACAAGTGTTGCCCTGAAGCGTCATAGTGAAAAAGGCTATTTGTTTATCTCGATTTTAACTCACCCAACTACTGGTGGAGTTTCGGCAAGTTTTGCTTCTCTTGGAGACATTAATTTAGCTGAACCGAAAGCATTAATTGGCTTTGCTGGTCGACGAGTAATTGAACAAACGGTTAGAGAAAAATTGCCTGAAAACTTTCAAACTGCTGAGTTTTTATTAGATCATGGACAGTTGGATGCAGTTGTTCATCGATCTGCAATGAAAGAGACAGTGTCAACATTAGTGAAACTACATTCGAAAGGAGGAAACAAAAATGGTTAAAACATTACCTTTCGAAGAACCAGTGATTCAATTAAGAGCAAAGATTAGTGAACTAAGAGAATTCACATCAAATGCAGATGTTGATCTTTCAACTGAAATTCAACAATTAGAAGATCGACTTCAAAAACTTGAGACAGATATTTACGAAAATATGCAGCCTTGGGATCGTGTTCAAGTAGCAAGGCATCCTGAACGTCCAACTACACTCGATTACATTCGAGATTTATTTACAAATTTTATCGAGCTTCACGGGGATCGTTTGTATGGTGATGATGCAGCGATTGTTGGTGGAATTGCCGCATTTAATGGTCAACCAATTACCATTATTGGTCATCAGCGAGGGCGAGATACAAAAGAAAATATCCGTAGAAACTTTGGGATGCCGCATCCAGAAGGCTATAGAAAAGCACTTCGTTTAATGAAACAAGCTGAGAAATTCAAACGACCAATTATTTGTTTTATTGACACAAAAGGTGCTTATCCGGGTAAAGCTGCTGAAGAACGTGGACAAAGTGAAGCCATCGCTCGAAACCTATTTGAAATGGCCGGCTTAAAAGTGCCAGTTATCAGTGTAGTAATCGGAGAAGGTGGTAGTGGTGGAGCATTAGCTTTAGGAGTAGCCAACCATATTCATATGTTAGAAAATGCAACGTATTCCGTCATATCTCCTGAAGGAGCAGCATCAATTCTTTGGAAGGATGCAGCACTCGCTCAACAAGCGGCAGAAGCGATGAAGATTACAGCACCAGATTTAAAAGAAATGGGAATAGTAGATGAAATAATTCCCGAATCAACAGGTGGAGCTCACCGTGATCCAAAACGTCAAGCGGTGTTATTGGGTGAAGTTTTACAGCGCTCACTTGACGAACTAATGAAACTGACAGAGGATCAATTAGTGGATATGAGGTATGAAAAGTTTAAATCTATAGGAGAATTTATTGAATAATAATATTCGAGCTTGTCCCTCCTAGGGGCAAGCTATACTTTTCATTTTATCTCATATCAATTTAAGTTTTCAGTGATATCAAATATACAAGATTGTATAAACCATGTTAATGTGGTAACGAAGATTCATAGAAATTCCGATTTCAAGGAGGATATCTTGATGAAAAAAATAGCTGTTTTAACCAGTGGTGGGGATGCTCCAGGTATGAACGCTGCCATTCGAGCAGTTGTTCGGAAGGGTATATACCATGGGCTAGAAGTTATGGGTGTATATAATGGGTATCAAGGTTTAATTGATGGAAACATACATATGCTTGACTTAGGTTCGGTGGGTGACATCATACAAAGAGGTGGAACAAGACTTTATTCAGCGAGATGTCTTGAATTTAAAACAGAAGAGGGTCAGCTAAAAGCTATCGAACAAATAAAGAAACATAGTATTGAAGGCTTAGTAGTTATTGGTGGGGATGGTTCATATCGAGGTGCCTTGGCTTTATCTAATAAAGGAATACCGGCAATAGGAGTTCCAGGAACAATTGATAATGATATTCCAGGTACAGATTATACAATCGGATTTGATACTGCATTAAATACTGTCATTGAAGCGATTGATAAAATTCGTGATACTGCTACCTCTCATGAACGAACCTTTATTGTTGAAGTAATGGGGCGTGATGCAGGAGACTTAGCCTTATGGGCTGGTTTAGCAGGTGGCGCTGAAACAATTGTGATTCCTGAAGACCCTTTCCAACTTGACGACATCGTAGTACGTTTAAAGAGTGGACATGAACGCGGGAAAAAACATAGTATTATTATCGTTTCTGAAGGTGTGATGACAGGTAATGCTCTGGCTGAATTACTCGAAAAGCATGCAAATATTGAAACACGAGTATCTGTGTTAGGTCATATTCAACGTGGCGGTTCACCGACTGCTCGCGATCGTGTTTTGGCCAGTCAATTTGGCGCAAGGGCAGTGGAGCTTTTAATGGATGGTCAAGGAGGACTAGCTGTTGGCATGCGCAATCACCAAGTGGTAGACTATTCTATGTTAGAAGCTTTCCAAGGAAGTCACAAAACGGATTTATCTATGTATCAGTTATCTAAAGAATTATCGATATAACGTATCGGAGAGGATATTACCATGAGAAAAACCAAAATTGTTTGTACGATTGGCCCAGCTAGTGAATCGCCAGAAATGCTTGTGAAATTAATGGAAGCGGGAATGAACGTCGCGCGCTTAAACTTTTCGCACGGAAATCACGAAGAACATGGGGAACGTATCCGTCGAATTCGCGAAGCATCTAAAAAAACAGGTAAAATCGTAGGGATTTTACTTGATACAAAAGGACCTGAAATACGCACACATCAAATGGAGAATGATGCCATTGAGTTAGAGACTGGACAATCGATAGCGATTTCTATGAAAGAAGTTTTAGGGACTAAAGAAATGTTCTCTATCTCTTACGATCATTTAATCGAAGATGTTCAAGGAGGCTCTGTCATTTTACTAGATGATGGATTAATCGAATTACGAGTGAAGAGCATCGATGCAGCCGCAGGTCTAATTCACACTGAAGTATATAATGCCGGAACACTAAAAAACAAAAAAGGTGTCAATGTTCCAGGAGTTTCAGTTCAATTACCTGGTATTACTGAAAAAGACGCTCAGGATATTTTGTTTGGAATTGACCAGCATGTGGATTTCATTGCAGCCTCTTTCGTAAGAAGAGCGAAGGATGTTATGCAAATTCGAGAATTGCTTGAAAAAAATGGCGGTTCTCATATTCAAATTATTCCTAAAATCGAAAACCAAGAAGGCGTCGATAATATTGATGAAATCATACAAGTGTCTGATGGGTTGATGGTTGCTCGTGGAGACTTGGGAGTAGAAATTCCCGCTGAAGAGGTACCTTTAGTACAAAAGAACCTAATTGCTAAATGTAATGAAGCAGGTAAACCAGTTATTACGGCGACTCAAATGTTAGATTCAATGCAACGTAATCCTAGACCAACTCGAGCTGAAGCAAGTGATGTTGCAAACGCTATTTTCGATGGGACAGATGCAATTATGCTTTCTGGAGAAACTGCTGCTGGTATGTATCCAGTAGAATCCGTAAAAACAATGGATAAAATTGCGATTCGTACAGAAGCTGCTCTTGATTATCGTGCAATTGTTACAGCAAAAAGTAAGAGTAAAGAAGTGAATATGACGGATGCCATTGGTCAGGCTGTAGCACACACCGCGATTAATTTAAATGTAAAGGCGATTATCGCGCCTACTGAAAGTGGACATACAGCGAAAATGATTTCCAAATATCGTCAAGGTGCACCGATTATTGCTGTTACGTCAACTGAACAACCTTCTCGTAAATTAACTCTAGTTTGGGGAGTTTACCCGATAGTGGGAGTAAAAGTAGGATCAACAGATGAGATCTTAGAGCTTTCTGTAGATGAAAGTCTAAAAAATAATTATGTAAAACATGGTGATTTAGTCATCATTACTGCAGGTGTTCCAGTTGGTAAAGCCGGAACAACTAATTTAATGAAAGTTCATATTATTGGAGATATGGTTGCTAAAGGTCAAGGTATTGGAAAATCAGTTGC
>JBEVEQ010000127.1:0-2952 GCA_040512715.1 Paenisporosarcina sp.
TAACTAATACCTGTTACGTCTGATGGCAAGACATCAGGAGTAAATTGCAATCGTTTAAAATCACCTTCAAATGCATGTGCAAAGGATTTAGCCATCATAGTCTTACCTGATCCTGGAACGCTTTCAAGTAGAACATGTCCTCCCTGTATTAAAGCTATTAACATAAAATCGATTTCTTTCTCTCTTCCGATTATTGCGTTGTTTAATGTCTCTTTTATCTGTCTAAGCTTTGTCATAAACATCTCCCTTTAAAAACTATATAATTATTGCTTGATTTTCCTCGACTAAATACTCCATATTTTTGAAATTAAAAAAACTAAACTACCAAGAGTTTAGTTTTTTAAGACAACAGATTTACCTTTTGAGTGCTTTAAAGCTTTAGGTAATTGATAAATATTTAATAACTGATCAAGTTTCTTACTCAGTTGAATGGTTTTCGCATTTCCAAATCCATTATCAATAGCAGATTTTATCATTGCTTCTCGTGTGAGTTCAACTTGCTTTAAAAGTGATTCAGTCACGATAAAGACTCCTTTAATAAACTTCATATTATCCATTATTATACACTAATAGATGACTTTCAAAAGGCAAACATTCCGACAAATTCCGACAAGCATTTAACTTCTTGCCACATCTTCATAAGAATATTCAACTGTACCGCCTTGCTTAGCGATTCCTCGGAAATGTTTAAAATCTTCTCGTTTAATTAATATTTCTCTAAATTCCAGAAAATCTTCTTTTGATATGCTTATCGAATCGATAATTCCTTCTTTTAAGTCTTGCAAAGCTTGTTCAAAATTTTCCATCCTATTTTCTCCTATCTTATCATCATTATTTTTAGTTAATAATCCTTTACGTCCTACCGTATTTCATGCAAACTATAAGGTATGCATACTCTTGCTAAACGAAAGTATACATTAAATAATATAACTCTTCACTCTCAACATAATGGCTTAACATTTTTCTATATGGATCAATATTATTTAGGAGGTGTATTGATGAACTGGTTTGCGTCCGCACACCGTTGGATTCTTTTTGTTCCTGCTGCTTATTTGTTATTATATTTCACATTTTCTAATAGCATTATTTTTTGGTATATGTATACGTTTACAACTTTATTATTTATGGCAGTATCTTTTGTTCATGCTAAAATGGAAGATGATGTACAAACATGGGAATACCTCGTATTTGGTGTAGGATATGGTACACTTACGTATGGACTGATTGCGGCAGGGTTTCATTTATTCTCCATTTTTTCAAATCAAACGATTCTTTCAGTAGAAAATTTCCTTGAAAATTATGGTCCATCCACTGTATGGCATTATATGTTGTTAATGCTCATCATCGCACCAGGAGAAGAACTATTTTGGCGAGGGTTTATACAACAAAAACTAAAGGCATATATGAGCCCATTCCTTGCTGTGTTAACAGCTGCTTTATTATTTGGATTTTCATTATCCTTTAGTGGTTTTTGGTTAGGCGTTGTAGCTGCTTGTTTCTCAGGATTCATATGGGGACTTTTATACGAGTGGAAACGTAGTATGCCACTCATAATAATTGCTCACATCACAATGACCATACTCCTGTTTCTCGTCTTACCGTTAACTTCTTGAAACTATTAAACAAAACATCACGTCTATTTACTTAAAGGGGGATTTTAATATGCAGAAATATTGGCTATTAATTGCATCAATCACATTATCAATTTCCATGCTAGCAGCTTGTAATACTTCAGATGGTACAAACTCTGGTCAAGGAAATACTTCATCAGATATTGAAGAGGTAGATCAAAAAGAAACAACAACTCCAGAGGAAGATTCTGAAGAAGCTGATACTTCATCAGAAGATGATAATGCAACTGAAGTTACAGCTGATTCCGAAACAGGTACAATTGAAAGAGGACCTGAAAAATCTCTATCATTTAACATAAAAGGTGAAGCTAAAGAAGAAACTGCCACACTTACGAAAAGTGATGGGCAAAACTACTCTCTCTATAAATTAGATGGATTCGAACTGACAGGTGAAGAACCTAATAAAGACTCCCTTTATCTAGCAGAAAATGATGCTGTGTTTATGAGAATTGAAACAATATCTAAAGACGATGCTTCCATTGAAATTATTCAGAAAAATATGCTTGATACAATGGAAGCTGTTAGTATAAGTAGTGAACCAGCTCAAATTTTAGAAGAATCTAGACTCCCACAAGGGAATGGCATTTCTAACCCAGTAGCTTCGGAAGTAAAGGCTGAACTTGGAACGGTAACAGGTATTGTATTTGAACAGGGTAATTTAATCGTTCGCTTAACAATTTTTGATCGAAACACTGAAAGTATGACAGATGCATTTTTGAAAATGGGAGAAACTATTGCCGTTAATGAGTAAACGCTAAAGGACCCACGATTATAATCGTGGGTCCTTTATTTTAATATTATTAATAAGACAAATCTTTTATTGATAAGCCTAATTTCTTTAATAGAACAATGGCTTGTTCTTTTTCTTCAGGCGTTAAAGCATTCATGATTTTGTGAAGCTGTTGTTCATGCTCAGGGAATAATTTAGACATAAAAACTTCACCTTCTGGAGTAATCTCAGCAAAAGTAACTCGTCGATCAGACGGACAAGATACTCGATGGATAAATCCTCTTTTTTCTAATTTGTCAATAACATACGTAATTGATCCACTTGCCAGTAAGATTTTATGACCAATCTTTTGAAGTGGTTGACGACCTTTGTGAAATAACAGTTCCATCACAGCAAATTCGGTTGGATTTAATCCATTCGATTGGAAAAATTGATTCGTACATTCGTGTAGTGCTTTATAAGACCTTGATAAAACAATAAAAAGCTTTAAAGATTGCGATATTTCTTCAGATTTCAACATAATCACCTTATTCCCAATGTCTTGAATTACCACAAGTATATAGGGAATCAAAGTCCTTTGTCAAAATGCTC
>JBEVEQ010000154.1:0-4082 GCA_040512715.1 Paenisporosarcina sp.
GTGCCATCCGTATTGCCGAGGTTTGTAAATATCCCTACTAGTGAAGGAAAGGTTGTTATTATCTATTTAGAGGATTTAATTATTCAACAAATAGATCAGTTGTTTTTTGGCTACCAAGTAAAATCTGTCAGTACATTTAGAATTACTCGAAATGCTGACCTTACAATTCATGAGGAAGGAGCACGAGATTTATTAGTTGAGATTGAAAAAGAGCTTAAAAAAAGAAAATGGGGTGCTGTAAGTAGATTAGAAGTTCGAAAGAATGAGATTGACCATCATGTACTTAAGTATTTACTGAATGAATTAGAAGTTCATAAAGATGATGTATATGAAATTGACTGTCCAATAGACTTGACTTGCTTATTTTCTTTTGTAAAAGAAATTAGTGTAGGCATTGAACATTTAGAGTTTCAAAATTTTATTCCTCAACCTTCCTTGGATCTTGCGTCTGACGAAAATATATTTGATAAAGCGATTCAGCAAGATTTGTTTTTTCACCATCCATACGAATCATTTTCTCCCATTATTGATTTTGTTTCAGAAGCAGCAAATGATCCTAATGTTTTAGCCATTAAACAAACGCTATATCGTGTTAGTGGAAATTCTCCAGTTATTCATGCTCTGAAAAGGGCAGCTGAAAATGGTAAACAAGTCACCGTTTTAGTTGAATTAAAAGCAAGATTTGATGAAGAAAATAATGTTCACTGGGCTAAAGAATTAGAACAAGCAGGATGTCTTGTTATTTTTGGTATGAATAACTTGAAGACTCATTCCAAAATTACTTTAGTGGTTCGCAGAAGAAATGGCCAAATTGAGCGCTTTGTTCACCTTGGAACTGGCAATTATAATGATCAAACCGCAAAATTTTATACCGATATGAGCATAATTACGACCAAGAAAAAATTCGGCATTGATGCGACAAACTTTTTAAATTATTTAAGTGGGTATACAGAAAAACCGAAATTTCATCATTTAGTTATGGCTCCATTTACGATTAGAGAAGAATTTGTAAAGTTAATTGAAGAAGAAATACAATATCATGAAAAGTATGGGGATGGATACATTCAATTAAAAATGAACTCATTAACAGACAAAGACCTGATTATTAAAATGTATGAAGCCTCCATTGCAGGTGTGAAAATTGATTTAATTGTACGCGGTATATGTTGCCTCCGTCCTCAAATAAAAGGAGTTAGTGAAAATATCCGAGTAGTTAGCATTGTAGGAAGATTTCTTGAACATTCCAGAATTTATTATTTTCATCATCATGGCAAGAAGTTACTTTATTTATCCTCAGCTGATATGATGACACGGAATATGATTAAACGTGTAGAGCTTTTATTTCCAATTATCGATGCTGGTATAAAGAAGCGAATTATTGATGTATTAAATTTGCAGATGAAGGATACGCTGAAAGCCCGTATTCAAAATGAACATGGACAATATACGTATATGAAACCGAAGAAAAATGAAAAATCTTTGAATAGCCAGGAAGAGTTATTGAAACTAACATATCGAGTAAAACATGATGGAGAATAATAATTGTAGATATTTTTTCTTAATATTCACAATCGCATGACGATATAACTAGGAGATAAATAAACATCGTGAAAAAATGATGTTCAAACTAGTTAAAACCGACTACAATAGAATTTGTATAGAAGTATATGTGCAATTATTGGAGGAAATCATGAATAACTCATCTGCGGATGCGTCTGAAACACGCGATTATATGCATTTGTTTGCAACAATTAATCCTTTCGACATGACGTTTATCTTACAAAAAACAAGTAATTCGGATTATCGTGTAACATTTGCAAATCAGCAGGGAGCCTCTTACTTCCGTCGAGAATTGAAAACATCTGAGTTAGCTACAGACTTTTTCACCGAGGATGTATGGATGATTATAAAACGCTTTATGAATCAGTTGTCGACTCATAAGGACAGTTATAAAACTAAAATATTTTTGCCGATTTTTGAAGAACTTGAGGTCTTTGATCTTGCTTTGCTTCTTAAGGAAGTAAAGCATCAAGAACTTGTAATCCGAATGAATTTAACGAATCGAACAATTGAAGAAGCTGAGCGAACGAAATTGCTCGAAACAAAAGAAAAGTATGAATCTATTTTAGATCATAATTTAGACCCATTAGTTTCGGTAAACAACAAAGGGGAAATAGATTACGCGAATCCTGCCTTATCAAACTCATTTGGATTTCATTCACATGAAGTAGTCGGCAAGAAGCTAATCGAGTTTGTTGATGATATGAGTCGGAAAAGCTTTATACAATTAATGGAGAGAGCTTTTTTAGGGCAATCCATTGACTTAGAAGAATGTTCGTTTTCACATCGCTCTGGCCACTTTGTACCGGTTTACATGAAAACTATTCCGATTGTTGTTCATAATGAGGTAATAGGTGTTCATTTTCTAATAAGAGATACTTCTCCACATATTGAAAATAAGGAAAAGTTATTTTATTTGTCTTATCATGATCATTTAACGGGATTATGGAATCGACGGGCTTTAAAAGAACACTTAAGAGAAGATACTCGTTTTGCAGAGCTTCATAATGAAGAACTCACCATCATATATATCGATTTAGATCGTTTTAAGCTAATCAATGACTCTCTTGGTTATAATTCAGGGGATGAACTGTTAAAACGAATTTCAGATCGGTTAAATATGCTTTCAGATCGGACTAGTAAATTGTATCGTCACAGTGGTGATGAATTTGTTTACGTCCTTAGACATTCAACAAAGGAAACTTCTGAAGAATTTGCAAATATCGTCCTAAAAGAATTGAATAAACCATTCTATGTCGATCATCAAGAGTATTTTATCTCAGCATCGATGGGAATCGCTGTTTATCCAGAAAATGGGAAAGAAATGGATGTACTACTGAAAAAAGCCGATCAAGCTTTGTTCTATGTGAAAGACCGTGGAAGAGCCCATTTTCGTTTCTATCAAGAAGACATGAATCCTTCATTTCCTAATGAAGCTTTAATGGAATCACATTTAAGACGAGCGATAGAAATGGATGAATTATCAATTCACTATCAACCACAAGTTAATTTAAAAACAGGTGTAATTAATAGTTTTGAAGCACTTTTAAGATGGAATAATCGTAAATTTGGATTTGTGACGCCAGCGCAATTTATACCGATTGCTGAAGAGTCTGGATTAATTATTCAAATTGGTGAATGGATTCTACAGCAAGTTTGTATGCAATTGAGTGAATGGCAACAAAAAGGATACCGTCCAATGCGAGTAGCTGTTAATATTTCACCTAAACAGTTTAAGCAAGAGACATTTTCTCATAGAATCAAACAAATTTTAGACGAATATGGTGTACATCCAAATGCACTTGAGGTTGAAATAACTGAAAGTGCGATGACAAATATGCGTGAAACCTTATCTGTTTTAAATGATTTAAAAGAGATTGGTGTGGTTATTTCGATTGACGATTTTGGAACAGGATATTCGTCATTGAGCTATCTAAAAAGATATCCAATTGACATTATTAAAATAGACCAATCCTTCATTCGTGATATTGAGACAGATATTAAAAACGCAGCAATTGCTCGAACGATTATTCATTTGGCACATAGTTTAGGAATGGAAGTTATTGCTGAAGGAGTCGAAAGTCTAAAAGAAGTAGACTTTTTAATAGATGCAAATTGTCAAAAAGCTCAAGGTTTCTATTTTAGTCGACCTGTTTCTATTGACGAAATTACAGCCAAATATATGAAATAATGATCCAGCCGATGTGAGTTTAATCTAGTCACATCGGTTTTTTTATTTTTAATGGAATAAATGTGAACAGAGCACCAATATATTAAAAAGAGAATACGCGTCCTTTCCTGCAGAATGACCACCGAACAGCCTCGCAAGCTGTTGGTTTTCGGTAGCCAGTTTTTCTGCGAGAGTGACGCGTATTCTCAATACATTAATCATTTACATGATGTTAAATAGTTTGAATTTTAATATTATCTCTCTTAACCGATGTGATTTAAAGGTAAGAGTCTGCGACAAAATCACTGCTCCTGCAACGCTTTGCTAGCTTCGTCGCAAAGAATAGGGTCAA
>JBEVEQ010000162.1:0-4251 GCA_040512715.1 Paenisporosarcina sp.
TAACTGATTTATTGAAAGTCTTCAATAAGCAATATGCCCAAACCATGTATTCGCGACATTATCTGGAGGTGGATTACTATTAGCAAAGACATGTATGTAAATGATGGTATTCGCGCACGTGAACTTCGAATTATCGACCAAAATGGTGAACAATTAGGAGTTAAAACACGTTTCGAAGCGCTTGAAATTGCCGCTAACGTTAATTTGGATCTTGTCCTTGTGGCCCCTCAAGCCAAGCCACCAGTTGCTCGTATCATGGACTATGGTAAATTCAAGTTTGAGAATCAAAAGAAAGATCGCGAAACTCGTAAAAATCAAAAGATTATCGTATTAAAAGAGGTTCGTTTGAGCCCAACAATCGATGAACATGATTTCCAAACGAAACTTCGTAATGCGATCAAATTCCTTGAAAAAGGCGACAAAGTCAAAGCTTCTATTCGTTTTAAAGGTCGTGCAATTACGCACAAAGAAATCGGCCAACGCGTATTAGATCGCTTTGCAGAAGCTTGTACTGAGGTAGCCACGGTTGAACAAAAACCGAAAATGGAAGGCCGCAGCATGTTCTTGATTCTTCAACCGAAGAACGAGAAAAAGTAAGATTGACGACAGTTTAGGAGGAATTCGACATGCCAAAAATGAAAACTCACCGCGGCGCGGCTAAGCGTTTTAAAAAGACTGGTTCTGGAAAAATTAGACGTGCTAGTGCATACCGCAGTCACTTATTTGCAAACAAGTCAACAAAAGCTAAACGTAAATTACGTAAAGGTGGACTTGTTTCATCTGGTGACTACAAACGTATCAAATCACTAATCGCTTACATGAAATAATACTCAAAATTTAATCGTACGAAATAATAGCAGGAGGTAATTATTATGCCACGTGTAAAAAGCACACCAGTTACAAAAAGACGTCGTAATAAAGTTCTAAAATTAGCAAAAGGTTATTATGGCGCTAAGAAATTATTATATAAAGTAGCAAACCAAGCAGTTATGAAATCAGGTATGTATGCATACCGTGACCGTCGTAACAAGAAACGTGACTTCCGTAGATTGTGGATCACACGTATCAATGCAGCAGCTCGCATGAATGGTCTTTCTTACAGCCGTTTAATGCACGGTTTGAAATTAGCTGGTATCGAGGTTAACCGTAAAATGTTAGCTGAATTAGCTGTTTCTGACTCAGCAGCATTCACACAATTAGCAGACGCTGCTAAAAAAGCAATGAACAACTAATAGTAAACATTCAAAAGCTGATGGATTTCCCATCAGCTTTTTTTTACGGGTAAGTTTAAGTTGTCTGATAACCGTATAAGTAAAGACATCAGCTTACACCATTGTGGGTGCAAACTATGTTTTTCTAATAGTTTATATTCAGTCAATCCATGGTATGCTTGAATGATTACGAGTATCTAAGGAGAAAACAATGAATCTACTTCCAGCTATACTAACCATCTCGATGTCTATTATTACCTACGTCACAATGGGTGTCGACAAACAAAAAGCAAAGCAACATAAACAAAGAATCTCAGAAAAAACCCTATGGATTTTAGCAATCGCAGGTGGAGGAATCGGTGCTTATTTTGGCATGATTTTCTTTCGTCATAAAACGAAACATATAAATTTTAGAATTGGATTTACTCTATTAGCAGTGATACAATTCCTTTTACTCTTCTGGATTTATATCAGTGATAGCCAGTGGTAAACACGGAAGAATTATACACATAAAAGACCATCACGAAAAAGAAATCGTGACGGTTGTTTTATTCATTCATCAATTTTTCAATTGGGTTTTTCCAACTGATTGTAGCATCAGGATAGTTCATATGAATTTCATTCTCTAAAAAAAGAAAATCTTCTTTCGTTAATCCTTGTAATGACATTGTATCTTTTACCCATACAAAAATCGAAACAACTTCAAATGCATCAGCTGTAGTTCCTAAATATTTTTCTCCCTCGAACAATGCTCCTTTATATGTGATGAAAAAATTCTTTCTCACATTTTTCACATCATCGTAAAAATAGTACGTATTTTTTTCAACGGCTTCATCTAATTTACGTTTGGGATCCATTAAAAACGAAATTCCTCGGTAAAATAAATAAATAATGAATGCAAGAATGATAAATCTTAATAAAACAATTATCATAATGGACCCCCTTTTGGGCAGACATGTTACTATTATATACGGATTAGATGAATGTATGGTTTCAAATTTTTTAAAAATTGAAGAGGAGATTTAAAAATATGGAGTTACAATCTTTATTTACTATGCAAAAGACCTTAGATGTATATATTCAAACTGAAAAGAATATATCACATGACGTTTTTTTAGAAAAGGGCTTAGCTCTATTAGTAGAACTTGCTGAACTAGCAAATGAAACACGTTGCTTTAAATTTTGGAGTGAAAAAGGACCTTCTGAAAATGATGTTATTCTTGAAGAATATGTTGACTCTATTCATTTTCTATTATCACTCGGAATTGAAATGAATTTTAATTCGCTAGAAAGTTGGCCGAAAAGTCACGAGAATGAATCGCTCACATTGTTATTTTTACACACTCAGTCCTCTATTAATCATTTCTTACTAGACCCTTCATTAGATTTATATAAGGACGTGTGGTCATGGTATGGAGCAATTGCTGCGAATCTAGGATTTACTCATAAGGATGTTGTACAAGCATACATTAAAAAGAATGAAAAAAATTATGAACGACAACGCTCAGGTTATTAAAGCATAATTTTGAGTATTGTAGGTATTTACCTTATAATAAAATGGATATTATATTTAGGAGGGCGAAGTAATGACTAAACTAGATCCAACTTTAATGATGTTAAAAGAATTGACTGATGCAAAAGGAATTCCAGGTAATGAACGTGAAGCTCGTGATGTGATGAGAAAATACATAGAACCTTTTGCAGATAGAATGGATACCGACAATTTAGGAAGTCTAATTGCGGAAAAAGTGGGAGACCCTGATGGGCCAAAAATTATGGTAGCCGGGCATTTAGACGAAGTTGGCTTCATGGTTACACAAATCGATGATAAAGGGTTTTTGAAATTCCAAACGGTTGGTGGCTGGTGGTCACAAGTAATGCTAGCACAACGTGTCACCATTGTGACACGAAACGGAAAATCAGTAACTGGTGTAATTGGTTCGAAACCTCCGCATATATTATCTCCGGAAGCTCGAAAAAAACCGGTTGATATCAAAGATATGTTTATTGATATCGGTGCATCTTCAAAAGAAGAAGCGATGGAATGGGGCGTTTTACCCGGAGACATGGTAACCCCTTATTTCGAATTTACGGTCATGAACAATGAAAAACTATTGTTAGCGAAAGCTTGGGATAATCGTATTGGTTGTGCAATTGCAATTGATGTACTAAAAGCTTTAAAAGATGAAAAACATCCAAATATCGTATATGGTGTGGGAGCTGTCCAAGAAGAAGTTGGTTTACGTGGAGCGCGCACAGCGGCTGCAAAGATCAAACCGGATATCGGCTTTGCGGTTGATGTAGGTATTGCTGGGGATACTCCTGGAATCACAGCGAAAGAATCAACAAGCAAAATGGGCGCTGGTCCACAACTAGTGCTATTTGATGCATCGATGGTGTCTCATAAGGGACTTCGTGATTTAGTGGTGGACACAGCTGAAGAGAATAACATTCCTTACCAATTCGAATCCATTCCTGGTGGCGGAACAGATGCTGGAGCGATTCACTTAACGGCGAACGGAGTACCTTCGTTAGCAATCGGTGTTGCAACTCGCTATATTCATTCGCATGCAGGTATTTTACACCGTGATGATTACGAAAATGCAGTGAAATTAATTGTGGCGGTTATTAAAAAACTGGACCGTGACACAGTGAACAAAATACTATTTGAATAAACCGGAATTCCAAAAAGCATCGCGTAATGAGGGAAGCCCCAAAAGTTAGAGTTTTATTTTAAGCAACTATTTGGCTTGTATGAATTCGGTATTGAGCTGGACTCATACCTGCCAATTTTTGCTTTATACGTTTCTTGTTATCATTATCGATATATTCTTCTATTTTTCTTTTTAATTCCTCATACGAACACAGCGCTTCTCCATAATACATCTCCTGTTTTAATAGGCCAAAAAAGCTTTCCATTGGTGAGTTATCTAGACAATTCCATTTTCGTGTCATACTTTGGAATAACTTGTTTTCTTTAAGTGTTTTTACCCACTTGTTATGTGATAATGCCAGCCTTAATCAGAATGAATTGTTGTTC
>JBEVEQ010000178.1:0-11385 GCA_040512715.1 Paenisporosarcina sp.
TCCGTATTTATGGCGGTGGTGGTTGTGTAATCATTCCTAAGGTAATATAAGTATTACATGATTATGGGATTGCGTGGATTTTCTCACCTGAAGATGGTCGTACTTTAGGATTACAAGGCATGATTAACCGTATGGTAGAAGATTGCGATCGTGCAATTGATGCTAAAAATGCAGTGGATCAATTAGCAAAAGTAGATACGGATCATCCTGAAGTACTATCTCATTTAATTACTGTTGCTGAAGACGGGGTTCACAACGCAAACAGTGATGCTAAAGCTTTAGTAGAAAAAGCGAGAGAAATGTCAAAAGTTACCCCAGTTTTAGGGATTACAGGAACGGGTGGAGCGGGTAAATCGAGTCTTACTGATGAATTAATTCGTCGCTTCCTTTCTGAATTCCCAGAAAAGAAAATTGCCGTGTTATCGATTGACCCTACGAAACAAAAAACGGGTGGAGCATTACTTGGAGACCGTATACGCATGAATGCGATTTTCAATAAACGCGTATTTATGCGCAGTCTAGCTACACGTGGTTCACGGACTGAATTATCTGGTGCAATTGGCGACGTATTAGACGTGGTTAAAGTAGCTGGATACGATTTGATTGTCGTTGAAACAAGTGGAATCGGACAAGGTGATGCTGAAATTACAAACGTTGCAGACGTTTCCATGTACGTGATGACCAGTGAATTCGGTGCGCCTTCACAATTAGAGAAAATCGACATGATTGATTTTGCTGACTTGATTGTCATCAACAAATATGAGCGTAAAGGGTCGGAAGATGCCTTACGACAAGTGCAAAAACAATATCAACGCAGCCGCGGTTTATGGGATGCGAATATCGATACGATGCCTGTTTATGGAACAATCGCAAGCCAATTTAACGACAAAGGGACAAATTCTTTATTTGCCGCTTTAGTAAATCGTGTGAATGAAGTGTGTGGAACGGATTGGGAGACTTCGTATGAACAGTTCGTGAAAACACAAAAACAAAATATCATCATTCCTAATGATCGTCGTTACTACTTACGTGAAATAACAGAATCTGTTCGTGGATACCACAAAAAAGCTGAACAGCAAGTCGGATTAGCACGTCGTTTGTTCCAACTTGAGGGAGCAATCGAAGCTGTTAATGAAAAAGCACCAAATGATGCATTAGTACATTCATTAACATCACTTGCTCAAGGCGTACGTGATGAATTAACTGCTGAATCTAAGCGTATTTTAGATAACTGGAAAGCATTAAAAGAAGCATATACAGGAGATGAGTTCGTCACAAAAGTTCGTGATAAAGAGATTCGTACGATTTTACGTACGGAAAGTTTATCTGGACTGAAAATACCGCGAGTCGTATTACCTAAATTTGTGGATTACGGTGAAATATTACGTTGGGTTTATAAAGAGAACGTGCCAGGTTCATTCCCTTATACAGCAGGTGTTTTCCCGTTCAAACGTGAAGGAGAAGATCCAAAACGTCAATTCGCCGGTGAAGGAACACCGGAACGGACAAACCGCCGTTTCCATTACTTATCGAAAGATGATGATGCGAAGCGTCTATCTACTGCGTTTGACTCTGTAACTTTATACGGTGAAGACCCAGATACACGCCCTGATATTTATGGGAAAGTTGGGGAATCAGGTGTTAGTATCTGTACACTAGATGACATGAAGAAGCTGTATGACGGCTTTGATTTATGTGCACCAACTACATCTGTATCAATGACGATTAACGGACCAGCACCGATTATCTTAGCTATGTTCATGAACACGGCGATTGATCAACAAGTAAAAGTGAATGAAGAAAAATTCGGGCGACCATTAACGGTTGAAGAGTTCATGGAAGTTCGTAATACAACGCTACAAGTGGTACGCGGGACTGTACAAGCGGATATATTAAAAGAAGATCAAGGTCAAAATACCTGTATTTTCTCAACTGAGTTTGCACTTCGTATGATGGGTGATATTCAACAGTATTTTATTGACCAAAAAGTGCGTAACTATTATTCGGTATCGATTTCTGGCTATCACATTGCAGAAGCGGGAGCGAATCCCATTTCACAACTTGCCTTTACATTGGCGAATGGCTTCACGTATGTGGAGTATTACTTGAGCCGTGGCATGAACATTGATGACTTTGCACCTAATCTATCATTCTTTTTCTCGAATGGGTTAGATCCGGAGTATACAGTTATTGGTCGTGTGGCTCGTCGTATTTGGGCAGTTGTTATGCGTGATAAATATGGCGCTAATGACCGCAGTCAAAAACTGAAGTACCACGTTCAAACATCAGGTCGATCATTACATGCACAAGAAATCGATTTCAACGATATTCGGACGACTTTACAAGCGTTAATGGCGCTTCAAGATAACTGTAACTCCCTTCATACCAATGCGTATGACGAAGCAATAACAACACCAACTGAAGAATCGGTTCGTCGTGCGATGGCTATTCAAATGATTATCACAAAAGAACTGGGTCTTTCAAAAAACGAAAATCCACTTCAAGGTGCTTTCATTATCGAAGAAATGACGGATTTAGTTGAAGAAGCAGTGCTAGCAGAGTTCGATCGTATTAATGATCGTGGCGGTGTACTTGGAGCGATGGAAACTCAGTACCAACGCGGGAAAATTCAAGAAGAATCGATGCATTATGAAATGTTAAAACATACGGGTGGATTGCCGATTATCGGTGTAAACACGTATCTAAACCCGAATCCACCATCTTCAGATGAGATTGATAATATGGAAATTGCACGTGCTACAAGTGACGAAAAAGAAACACAAATTCGTAACCTACGTGCATTCCAAGAACGCAATCAATCTGAAGCAGCTGCTGCCTTAGCGAAATTAAAAGAAGTGGCAGTAACGGGCGGAAATATCTTTGAACAGTTGATGGACACGGTAAAAGTGGCATCACTAGGACAAATTACGAATGCTCTATATGAAGTTGGAGGGCAATACCGTCGTAATATGTAACGAAAATCCCGCTTCCAGGTAATTTACCTTGGAAGCGGGATTTATTTTATGCTTCAGTTTGTTCCTTAAAAGATATAAGGACCAAGCAATATGAATAAAATAACTAAATTAAGAAGTGTGACATGGACAATGGCGCGATTTGCATTGTCTTCAATAATCTTTGTTCGTGATAAGAATAAAGGCAAAACACTAACAACACTTGCCGTTAATAAGATTAAATAAAGATGCCAAGTTTCGGACAGATAAGGAATGCGGCTGACCATTAAATCTGGTTTCAACAATTGTGAAAAGACGGATAGCTGACTGATAAGCATGACAACGATATAAGAGCTATACATAATAGAAGAAACAAATGGATTTCCCCGTTTCTGAAGTTGAGTCGCCAAAATATAACTGACTCCTGTTGCAGGAATAATCCAAAGGAAAGATAGCAATGCGAGCATTATTCCTTTAAAGAATTGTGTAAATAAGTTTTGGAAAGCTTCTAGCGAATCGCCTTTTAATCCTTTAGAGCTAATCTCTCGATTTTCTTCAAGTTTCGAAGAGTACATCATTTCTTTATGAGGTCCAACTTTCTTATAATAAATAACCGTATCCTCATTTAACATAATGGGGTCAGTGTATAAGTCGCCACCTTTTGTAATAGGAAATGCTTCAATACGTTCTGGATCAAACTCACCCACGAATACATGATTACCTGAAGACATGTTTGCAGAGAAAGTCATATAAGTGACATTGTTTTCTTTTAAAACAGATGGATAATTCACTTCACTTAATTTCTCACCCGACACTTTGTCTACTAGTGTGATATCAGAAAAGGTAATAGGTTCTGGATTTATTTTCGATATGGTCGCGGATCTAATTTTTTTCTGACGTGCGCCACCTGATTTCAATCCAATTTCGAGGAAAAGCCCAAATTGATTTTCATTTAGAGAAAATAGATCCATTGAATGAATACTCTCATTTGCCTTTGTTTTAAATTGAGCGAAAGGCATAACTTTTTCATTCACCACTTTATTAATGTCAATTGTGTTCTTTATGACTGACTTATAAAGAACAAATACTTGATCATCCACAATCATACTTTTCCAAACGGGTTCATCTGTTACATATTCTTGTGCTTCTTCGTTGCCTCTTTGAACGACCAATTTATTGTCCGTTCGCCAATAAACCAAGATATCTTTGTTTTTTGTGAAATCAATAACTGAAGATGATATAGGCACATTTAATTCTGGCTTGGAAGCACTATAAAGTGTCTCATCTTCAATGAAATAAGAAGTATTTCCATCCGACCAAGTTTGCCTTTGAGGGTCAAAATTATCCTTCGACCAGACTTGATCGCAGTTTAGAGAATATGTACAATCGGCATAATCCCAACGTTTAAATGTAAGACGACTGATACTATAACCATCTTCAGTTGGGTTACTTTGAAGTTTGTAATAGTCACCTACTTGACCATCAGTAGGAAGAGAACGGCTCCATTCGGGTGAAGGTGCTATTTTTTGTTCGTTTAAAAAAATCGAATATTGAAAGCCTAAAAATAAAATAATAAGTAGAGTCGTGATGAGTTTAAATGTTTTATTCATAATCGAGTCCTTTTCTAAAAAATTGAATTTTCTTTCATTATGACATAATTAACCATCTGCGCGTTATAAAATTTTATTTACTTGTAATTCTTGTTTTCAAATAAATTGGAGACATTTTTAGAATCATTCTAAATAAAAAAAGCCATATTGTAGATACGCCAACTATCCAATACGCATTTGTTTAGAAAAGAGTGCAATCTAATAGAAAAGCCCACTTTCACTTTGGAAGCGGGCTTCATTTAATACTGTAGCTTTTTTGTTAAAAGAAATATGGTCCAAGCAATACGAATAAAATTACTAAATTAAGAAGTGTGGCATGGACAATGGCGCGATTTGCATTGTCTTCATTAATCTTTGTTCGTGATAATAATAGAGGCAAAACACTAACAATACTCGCCATTAATAAAATCATATAAACCTGCCAAGATTCTGATAGATAAGGCGTTTTGCTAGCAATTAAATCAGAGTGAAGTATCTGTGAAAATACTAAATACTGACTGAAGAACATGACTACCATATAAGCAGTAAACATAATAGGGGAAACAAAGGGATTCCCACGTTTTTGAAGTTGAGTTCCAACAATATAACAAATAACTGAAGCAGGGATAATCCAAAGGAATGAAAGTAATGCCAGTAGTATACCTTTAAATGATTCTGAAAATAACATGTGAAAAGCTTCTACAGCATCACCTTTTAATCCGTGGGCACTCATCTCTCTTTTTTCCTCAAGTGTTGAGGAATACATCATTTCTTTATGTTTCCCTACTTTTTTATAATAAATAATCGTTTCCTCATTTAACATTAAAGGATTAGTATATAAATCTCCGCTCTTAGTGACAGCTGATGCTTCAATTTGTTCTGGATTAAACTCTCCGACAAATACATGGTTGCTTCTTGTTCCTTTCTCATTAAACATAGTTGCTGAGAACGTCATATAAGTCCCATTGTTTCCAATAAATATAGTTGGATAATTCATATCGAATAATTTTTCACCTGAAACCTTGTCCACAAATGTGATATCAGAAAAAGTAGGTTCTTCTGGATTTGTTTTTGAAAGGGGAGCGGTTCTTATTATCTTTTGGCGTGATCCAGCTGATTTCAGTCCGATTTCAAGGGAAATACCATACTGATTTTCATTAAGAGAGAATAAATCCATTGAATGAATACTCTCATTTACCTTTGTTTTAAATTGAGCGAAAGGCAGTACTTTTTCATTCACTTTACTTATAGATACTGTATTTGTTAAAACAGAATTAGTCACAACAAATATTTGATCACCAACGATATAGCTTGCCCATACCGGTTCATCGGTTACATATTCTACTGGTTCATCATTACCTCTTTGCACGACCAACGAATTGTCCTTCCGCCAATAGACTAAGATATCTTTGGTTTTTGTAAAGTCAACGACTGAAGACGATATAGGCACGTTTACATCAGGCTTTGTGGAACTAAAAAGTGTATCCCCTTTGATAAAATACGAGGTATTTCCGTCCATCCAAGTTTGACTTTTGTAATCAAAGGCATCTTTTGACCAAATTTTTTGGCACTCAAAATTTTTGGTGCATTCAACATAATCCCATTGTTTGAATGATACACGACTGATGCTATACCCTTGATCTGTAGGGATACTTTGTAATTTGAAATAGTCTATGCCTTGACTGTCAGTTGGTAATGAACGACTCCAATCGCGAGAAGGAGGTTCTTTTTGTTCTTTTAAAGCAAGAGAATACTGAAAACTTAAAAATAGCATGATGAGTAGAGTCGTGATGAGTTTAAATGATTTATTCATTGTCGAGTCCTTTTCTTGGAAATTGAATTTTCTTTCATTATGACATAATTACCCATCTTCTTGTTGTGAAATTTCAATTAATTATGAAATTAGTGAATGAAAATGACGACCTTTTGCCCAAATTTAGGTATAATAAGGCCATGGGAATGGGGAGGATGTCATATATGAAGAATACGATGCCTGTCGTCGTGATAGTGGGATGCCTAGTCGTGACATTTTTCTTATATAATAAACAAATGGGTGCAATCCCTCTTCTACTATTGTCCTTCTATTTGTTTTTTTATGGATGGCAAAAACTCTATCATGCAAAAAACAAGAAATGACGGTAGCATATTAAGAGATAGATTGTATATAATGGGTATTATGCTTAGGCAAGTAGAAAGGACGTGTACGAGTTGAAATTTCGTGAGATGACTAAAGAACAAATAAAAGAAGAATCGTTTATCGATTTGGGATATGCAGTATTGGAAGAAAAGCATGAATCATTAACTTTACAAGAGTTGTTAAATGAAATTCAGGCTTTAAATGGGTTCACAAACGCTGAAATGAAAGAACGTATGCTTCAATACTATACAGATATGAATATTGATGGACGCTTCTTAGCGATCTCAGAAAATCGCTGGGGTTTACGTGAATGGTATCCTGTAGAACAAATTGAAGAAGAAACTGCACCGACAGTAAAAGTTCGCAAGAAAAAAGCGAAGGCTGATACTGACGATGATGATTTAGATGATACTGATGATGACGAAATCGCATTTGAAGAAGACTTTGATGAATTCGTTGAAGTGGATGCGGACGATGATGACTTCGACATCGATGAGGATGAGGACGAAGAAGAAGTTGCTGAAATCGAAGTCGAAGTAGCGGTTGATTTAATCGAGACGGATGACGATTTTGAAATTGTTGAAGATGAAGAAGAAGAGGACGAAGAAGAAGAATAGGTCTTGACTTATTTAGCCTTTCCGATTACTCTTTTAATTGGGCTCCCTAAAAAGGGAGATTGAACGCTTATATAATGCGCTTCCCCTGCAAACACTGCAGGTGGGGCGCTTTTTTTATTGAAGAGTGAAGAGTGCAACAAAAGCGCTTGTAGCTAGACATAAATCTCTATATAAAAGTCCTGCCATATTATCTTTAAAATACCGAAGGAGGAATTTGCTTTGACTAAATATATTTTTGTTACGGGTGGAGTAGTATCATCACTCGGAAAAGGAATTACGGCAGCATCTCTCGGCCGTTTATTAAAAAACCGTGGGTTAAATGTTGCGATTCAAAAATTTGATCCCTATATTAACGTGGACCCAGGAACAATGAGTCCATATCAACACGGTGAAGTGTATGTAACGGATGATGGCGCAGAAGCTGATCTAGACTTAGGTCATTATGAACGTTTTATCGACATCAATGTAAGTAAATTCTCAAATGTGACAACTGGTAAAGTGTATTCAGCTGTCTTGAAAAAAGAACGCCGTGGTGACTACCTAGGTGGAACGGTCCAAGTTATTCCACATATTACAAATGAAATTAAGGAACGCTTAGTGCGTTCTGCAAAAGAAACGAATGCTGATGTAGTTATTACGGAAATTGGTGGAACAGTGGGCGATATCGAATCACTTCCGTTCCTAGAAGCAATTCGTCAAATGAAAGGCGATTTCGGTGCAGAGAACGTTATGTATATTCACTGTACGTTAATTCCTTATATCCGTGCAGCAGGAGAAATGAAAACAAAACCTACTCAACATAGTGTGAAAGAACTTCGTAGTTTAGGTATTCAACCAAATATCATTGTGGTTCGTACAGAATATGCAGTACCTCAAGATATGAAAGACAAAATTGCTTTATTCTGTGACATTAAAGCTAGTGAAGTAATCGAAGCACGCGATGCTGAATCTTTATATGAAGTGCCATTAATGCTCCAAGAACAACATATGGACCAAATTGTCCTAGACCACTTTGGATTAAAAGCTCCTGAAGCTGATATGACAGATTGGACTGCTTTAGTAGATCGCGTAAAAAATCTTTCTAAAAAAGTTCGCATCGGGTTAGTTGGGAAATACGTTGAGTTACAGGATGCTTATATTTCTGTTGTTGAAGCAATGAAACATGCTGGATTTGCATTTGATGCAGACATTGAAGTGAAATGGATCAATGCTGAACATGTGAATAAAGACAATGTAGCAGAATGGTTAAATGATGTAGATGGCATTTTAGTTCCAGGTGGATTTGGTGACCGTGGGGTAGAAGGTAAAATTGCGGCTACTGAATACGCTCGTGTAAATAACGTACCATTCTTAGGAATTTGTTTAGGGATGCAACTGGCAACTGTCGAATTCGCACGTAACATCTTACACTTACAAGATGCACACTCGTCTGAATTAAACCCAGAAACTCCTTATCCAATCATTGATTTATTACCTGAACAAAAAGACGTTGAGGACTTAGGCGGAACATTACGATTAGGCCTTCAACCTTGTAAATTAGTTCCAGGTACAAAAGCGTATGAAGCTTATGGACAGGAACTTGTTTATGAACGTCACCGTCACCGTTATGAATTTAATAATGAATACCGTGAACAATTCGAAGCTGCCGGCTTCATTTTCTCTGGAACAAGTCCAGATGGCAGATTAATTGAAGTGATTGAACTAGCTAATCACCCATTCTTTGTGGCATCTCAGTTCCACCCAGAATTCATCTCACGTCCACAACGTCCTCAACCGTTATTCCGTGAATTTATTCGCGCATCGGTTGGAGAATAAATAGAGGTAAACAAACCGTTCATAGATAGTGTATGAGCGGTTTTTCTTTTGTTAAATGGCTCTGTAAATCGATGTTTTTGATAGGTCGGAACTTGCGTGAGTAGCAAGTTCCTATTTTTATTTACTCAAAAATCAACAGGAAAGTTAAAAAGAGCTTATAATTAAATGAAAGCTTAAAATTTTCATAGATTTTTATTAAAATAAAGAAGGAATTTGGATAGAATTGTAGAAAAGTAAGGAGAATGGTAAAAAAGGGAGTTTGGTCAGTATGAAACAGTTATTGATCGTGGACGATCAGCAGGGAATTCGTCTCTTGTTAAATGAAGTGTTTAAAAGAGAAGGGTATGAAACGTTTTTAGCGGCAAATGGAATTGAAGCTTTGGATATTGCTGAACGTATAAAACCTGATTGTGTTTTACTAGATATGAAGATTCCTGGAATGGATGGCATTGAAATATTAAAACGATTAAAATCAAAAATGCCGGAAGTCCCTGTTGTCATGATGACTGCTTACGGAGAACTTGACTTAATCCAAGAAGCAATGAAATTAGGTGCAGCACATTACTTCACAAAACCTTTTGATATTTATGAAGTTCGAGATGCTGTCAATACAATGTTACAAGATTGAAACAATGCAGCTAGTGGCAATCACTGGCTGCTTTTGTTATGATAAGAGATGGTTAATCAACGATGATATACTTCCCATACATGAAACGGAGGATTTCTCAATGGCACTAGTATCAATGAAAGACATGATGATCAAAGGGAAAAAAGAAGGTTATGCAATTGGACAATTCAATATCAACAACTTAGAGTTCACGCAAGCCATTTTACAAGCTGCTCAAGATGAAAACTCACCAGTTATATTAGGAGTTTCTGAAGGTGCAGCACGATATATGGGTGGTTTTACAACAGTAGTTCATATGGTAAAAGGCTTAATGCATGATTATAAAATTACAGTTCCTGTAGCTATTCACTTAGATCATGGATCTAGCTTTGATAAATGTAAGGAAGCGATTGACGCTGGATTTACATCTGTCATGATTGATGCTTCTCATCATCCTCTTGAAGAAAATATTGAAATCACTTCTAAAGTTGTGGAGTATGCACATGCTAAGGGAGTATCAGTTGAAGCTGAGCTTGGAACAGTCGGCGGTCAAGAAGATGATATTATTGCTGATGGGGTGATTTATGCTGATCCAAAAGAATGTGCGGAGTTAGTAAATCGCACGGATATCGATTGTTTAGCTCCAGCTTTAGGTTCTGTTCATGGACCGTACAAAGGGGAACCTAATCTTGGTTTTGCTGAAATGGAAGAAATCTCTAAACTATCTGACTTGCCACTAGTACTTCATGGTGGAACTGGAATTCCAGTTAAAGATATTCAACGTTCTATTTCATTAGGAACGGCAAAAATTAATGTGAATACGGAGAATCAAATCGCTGCAACGAAAGCGATTCGTGATTTCCTAAATAATAATCCTGATGCTTATGATCCGCGCAAGTATTTAATACCAGCACGTGAAGCTATTAAAACTACCGTGCAAGGAAAAATGCGTGACTTTGGGAGCGCAGGAAAAGCGTAAGTTAAGAAGTAGGTAAATGACAAACAGGAGAAGTGTCCGTTGACTTTGTTTACGGTTCTTCTCCTATTTTTCCATAAATAGGAGGAATTTAGAAAATATGAAATTTTTTATTGATACAGCAAATTTTGAAGAAATTAAAGAAGCACATACATGGGGGATTTTATCGGGGGTTACAACAAACCCTTCCCTTGTAGCAAAAGAAAATATTTCATTTCATGACCGTTTACGTGAAATCACTTCATTAGTTGAAGGTTCTGTCAGTGCGGAAGTAATCGCGTTAGACACAGAAGGCATGATTAAAGAAGGACGCGAGTTAGCTGCAATCGCTCCAAATATTACGGTTAAATTGCCGATGACTCCAGAAGGTTTAGCGGCATGTTCTGTGTTTTCAAAAGAAGGCATTAAAACGAACATTACGTTAATTTTTAGCGCCAACCAAGCTTTACTTGCAGCACGCGCTGGGGCAACTTATGTTTCACCTTTCCTTGGTCGCTTAGATGATATTGGTCATAATGGAATGGATTTAGTTGGCACGATAGCACAGATTTTTGAACTGCATAACATTGAAACTGAAATTATGGCAGCTTCTATCCGTCATCCTCAACAACTAACTGATGCAGCCTGATATGGCGCACATATTGGTACAATGCCAATTAACGGAATGAAACAAATGTTTAAGCATCCTTTAAC